>NZ_JAUBTU010000006.1:0-127943 GCF_036705085.1 Microcoleus sp. B6-A1 | reverse complement strand
TCAAATATCAATGGCTCGAAATAGATGCCTACTCGAGCTGGCAATCTCTTGTTTCATCTGTAGAAAAAATTCTTAAAGAATTTGGAGATAATTATGTAATTAATTTTGCTTAACTACTTACGGGTTTTGTCGATATCTCGATCGCAGCTCAAGAAGATTTCTTCTAGCTGAACCAGACACCATTTTGAGAAATCCGAGAATTTGCGACTATATAGCGATCGATCAATTTCTGGGCATTCTTCCTCAAGCAGCACCAATCTTCGTTTAAAAGTTGCTTCTGCCATTGGCTTATTCGTTTTGTGGGAAATCTTGCCCAGTTCTGCCCTTAACTCCGATCGCGTCCAGAAATTGCGCCTACCCGATTCTTCCGTAACTTGCGCTGTTATTGTCTTTCGGCGTTTCATGTCTTTGTATGAGCTACTTTAGGGATAGCTGCCGCTGTCTTTCAAGTAGCTCGCAGTCAGAGAAAAAAAACTATCTATCGTCCCGTCCGCTTCCTTTTGGGACTGCTGGCGAGCGGGTTTTTAGCTTTGGGGTAAGTTTTCGTTGCGTCCCAGTAGCCATATTCCCGTGCTCGGTCAAACACTTTACGAGCTGCTTCTTGAGGTGTCTTGCCGAAACCTCTGACAATGCAGTTGGGGTTGAACGAACGTTCAACCACAACTAGATGCTGTTGCTGTAACATAATGCTGTCTCCTAGTGCCGTCTCGTGGCATTGGTGGAAAGTCTGGTGAACGTGTTGACGCACGTTTACCAGGCGTTTTTGCACTGTAACACTAAATTAGTGTTACGTCAAGAAAAACTTAGAAACTTTCTAGGTTTTCCATTATCCTGATTGGAGTAGTCAAAGGATTTTATGGGATTTTATGGAATTTCATGGCAAAAAGTAGGGATAGTCGCGATCGCATATCAGTGACATTTGATGTGGGCGGATTGCGGGAGCGCTTAAAAGCTCAGGCGATCGAACCGAATCAGTCACTGGCATCGATCGTCCGCATGGCTCTGATCGAATGGCTTGATCAGCAGGAAGCTGCCCAATCTGAAGAATCTCAAAATTCTGAGAATTCTCACAAAACTGATTAAATTGATATATTCAGCTATTGAAAATGCTAAAAGTCTATATCCCGTCTGGATTACAACTAAATCAAAACTACTTTGGGGTCGTAGTACAAGCCCCAGAAACAAGAATCCTTTTCTGTTTCTGACCTCTTTGACCCATTTGTCGAGCCTTCTAGTCTATTTATCGTGAGTTACAGAAACACGTTTCTCTGTTTTTCGGAAACAAAGCGTGTTTCTCTGTTTCTGAGAAAGTTGCAGAGAAGTTTAGGGGACTGGTGGCGAGGGAAGCAGCAGCCCTGAAATGGCGGCCCTGAAATGGCGGCCCTGAAATGGCGCATTTGGCTGGGCGAACGTTTAAGTGGGTTTGAAAAAAACTGGGGGTTCCAATCTGTCGGGCGGAACAAAAATTACTGTTTGATCGACGACATGAAAAGTGGCAAGCTGAGCATAAAGATGAGCCAATTTTTACGAGCGCTGGAGGAGGTACGATCGACTGCAAAAATTTCTGAAATTCCTATTCCACTTTTACTCATCTAAACATTGACCCGCAGTATTGCTAGGACAAAATTTTGTCGCTATAGTCGTGTCAGAATCTCTCTTGAAACTCTTAACCACCAACTTAAAAATGGTGAAGTTCGCCGTCATGATGATTGATTAAATGTTTAATAACATTGTCCTTAATCATGTTTCTCCGAACCATTTCTATGAGCAATATCTGCGCTTCTTCAGCAGAAAGTGATTGAGTCTCATCCGAATAAACTTTGAGTTTAAATTGCTGTTCAACCGTAAGTTCAGTTGAAAGCTTACCCGATTGATCTTCATCTTTCCCTGTTTTTTCAGTGGTCATAATCTCTACTGTTTTAATCGCCTGTTTCCTGGTCTTTTTCCTTGTCTGTTAGAGAATCCGTTGATAGGGAATCGGTTGAAGAATTGTTATTTTTGAGGGTTATCAATTGATTGATTCGATCGCGAATCTCTGCATTTTCCCCCTCCAGCCATTGAACTATCACAGCCGTGTCATATTTGTTTCCTGGTGCTTTCCAGGCATACATTTGTGTTAGCAGAGCTTGCAGTTGTTCAGGGTAGTATTCATTCCACCAAATTAATGCTAATTCCCGCAGTTTCTGTGCATCTTCTTCACTAATTAATGGGTCGGCTACGGATTCAGGTGTTGGTGTGACCGCAGAATTTGATGTTGCTGCCGGTTCACTTATAGTTTCGGCTGGTGTGGCTTGTGTGGATTCCTCTACAAGTTCAGATGTGGATTCAGAGGTTGGTGTGGTTGGCTTATTGCTGGTTTCAGGTAGGTTTTCAGTAGTCTTAGAGTCAGAGTCAGAGTCAGAGTCAGAGTCAGAGTCAGAGTCAGAGTCAGAGTCAGAGTCAGGCTCTGGGACTGTGAGTAGAGCGATGAAAACAGCTTTTTCGGTTTCGGTCAGCGCGTTCCAGACCTTTTGGCGATCGGCTACCCCAGAGCCGCAAACTTCCCTCAAAACACTCTGGATACTTCTGGCTAATTTCGGGTCGCCGGCTTCGAGTACCACACGAATATATTGGAGTAGGTCAGCTTCTTCTCTTTGTTGTTGAGTTTGCTGATCGACCTCATTTTTTGAAAGATCAACCTCATTTTGGAAAGGTCGATCGGAATCAAAGCCTTGCTCTGTAAAGTTTCGATCGACCCGATCAACCTGATCAACCTTTTCACCCAAACTTGGCAAATCTTCTGCTGCCGTCGCCTCCCGATTCATAAAATTTGCCATCGGTTCACAAGATTGGGCGATCACATTCTCTCCATAATCACCCGCTGAATCACCGACTGAATCGGAGGTTGACTCGGAGGGTGAATCAGGGGGTGAATCAGGGGGTGAATCAGGGGGTGAATCGGAGGTTTGGTCAGGGCAGGAATCAGGACTCTGTTCTGGAATTAGTAAAGTTTGAGAAATAGGATGATCAGGTTGATCAGGTTGATCAAAGCCAGAGCCAGTAAGGAGATCAACCTCGCGATCGACCTCAGTTTCTGAGGCAGTTTTCAAAATTTGAGGTTGATCAGCGAGTTCAGGCTGTTCGATTTTTGCCCAGACTCGAACCCGTTTAGAGCTGATGATTCGGAATTCTCGTTCCCACCCCATTTTCTTGAGAATCCCCGAACAGCGCATCTGGTGCGATCGCTCTTGCCGACTTAAATCAATTTGGAGATGATTGAGGAGGTCGCTGAGTCGGATGTAGTCTCGATGTTCGATGTAATTCAGGATGAAATCTTCCCAGGGGTCTGAGGTTTGGAAGTCCTCAGTCAGAAGTTCGGCTTCTTCTTCATCATTTCCTAAATTTAGATAAGGTTCTTCACCAGAGCGATAAGCCAGCATCGCAGCAGCCCAAATTGCATTCCGTTCTTGCTTCAATAGCTTAGTATCGATCCGTTTCTTGACCGGAATCACCCAAAATCGGCGGTTGCCAGTTTCATCAGCGAGAAATTCTTGCTTGTTAGTGGTGGCAACGATGATGCTGGGTCGATCGAAGTCCTGCGTATCTCGACAATAAGGCGGTCGAATTGCGTCTGTCTCAGTAGAGAGGAAAGCTTTGGTTGCGGACACATCCCGTCGGCGGAAAATTGACTCTAGCTCCGCCCATTCAACAATCCAGGAGCGGTGCAATTTGAGCCGTTCATCCTTATCGGAAACGGCACCGAGTGAATCATCGAAGTATTGTTTGCCTGCCAAGATTTTAAAAAATGTGGATTTTCGGAATCCTTGAGGGCCTTGCAAAATCAAAACTGTGTCCATTTTGCAACCTGGTTCAAAGGCACGCTTTACCGCACCGATTAAAGTCTTTCGGATGAATTTTGTATAAAGTTCACCCTCAACACCAAAATATTTCTGAACCAAAGTATCTAAAATTGAAGTATCTGAAGCCACGGGTAGAGAACTCAGATACTCTTGAATGGGTGAATATTGATTATCCACGGCTATTTCTGTGAGTATATCTTGGACATCTTCTCTACTCGATCTGACTAATACTCCGTGTCTGATTGCGAGTTGAAGACGGACTCGATCGAGAGATACAGGTTTCCCATCTATTTCGATTCTCTTGCTAAGTGTGTTTAGCCTAATCCGCTTCCCAAAATGTCTGTTCAACTTTTGGTAATCTTGAATCATCTTGTCATCAGAATTGAAAATATTGAAACCCGATGACTTTTGATTTTCTAACTCAGGAACAGAATCAGAATCAGGAACAGAATCAGGAACAGAATCAGGAACAGAATCAGGAACAGAATCAGGAACAGAATTAGAATCAGGTGAGCAATCTAAATCAAAGGGTCGTTGAGCTTTGAGAAAGCGCCAGTATGCACCTTTGATGCAGCTTTCGACTCCATCAGGAATATAGTGTTTGATGGAGGATATAGGGTTGGATTTGACAGCCGAATCCCAGACCTGTTGCCACTCATCCTCATCCCATCCGCCACCGGGTGAACAACGGCGACAAGCATCCAGAAACAATGTATAAGCATCATCATCTGTAAGTTGTCCGAGGCGGTTGAATTCTGTCTGAACTCCAAGTAAATCTCTGGCGAGCATTGCCATTGATGTATTTCTTTGAGTTTCGACTCCATTCAAATAAACCTTAGCCTTCCCCAAGGCGGAATCCAAGGGTATGGCGATCGGCACCGGAACCTTAATATCTTTGAATTTTATCTTGGTGGTTCCTGGCGCGGGTAGAGTTTCTGTCGGCTTTATAAGTGTTGCTGTTGATGTACCGCCACTTCCTGTACCGTTAGCGGTATTTTCAATACTTATCGGTCTAGTAGAATTGACTAATAAGTCGAGTAAATCTTGCTGATTCCGCTCCTTTTCCTCCTTTCTTCTTTGCTCAAGTTCCCTGAGTAATCTCCTAAGATGTTCCCGCAAATCATTGTAATTATATCGAATACCTGATTCACTGACAATTTCTGATTTGATTGGTTCACGACCGGGTTTCATGTGCCAACCCCCTGCTAGGCGAAACACCCTACTGGGATTTTTATTACTGTCATCAGCTTCCATTATCTCGATGAGAATCACTTGCAGTTCTCGCCACTGTTCCGGTGTAACAGGCTCATCGAACAACCAATACGGCTGCATCGACTTGTCACCGCTAAATATGGTGAATGTCGGCTCTACAAAACCTACAGCGCTCCATTTTTCAAATTGTTCACCCAGAGGAATATCATCCCATTCACAGAAAATAGCGCAGCATTGGTGGATGTCAGCATCGGTGTGACCAGTACCGCCAGCGCCATTGACCACGACGTAGACACCACGCCCATCTGTTTGATATTGTTCGATTTGTTGCCAGTCTAAGCCAGAGAGTTTGCGCCCTTTATCTTTTTTCTTACGATCGTCTGTGGAATAAAAGAAAAATCTCAAGTAGGCTTCACCCGGTGCATATCCCAGGTAATTGAGATGTTTTTCAGCTAATTCACGATCGATCACGATTTTATTACTCACGTCTTTGCTACTCCTGATTTAATTCCTGATTGTTCAACTTCTGATTGGTTTAAGGAGTTGATAAATGTCTGCAATTTCAATCGCAGACGGTCAATTTCTGAATTTAGAGTGTCGCGTTCTACCTCCAAATCAGTAATTTTCTGTTCGAGACAAGTAACTTTTCTGCGATCGGCGGTTTCCTTCTTTCGTTGCTGTGATTGTTTAGGTTCAGCGACTGGTTCAGGGGCTGGTTCAGCGACTGGTTCAGTAATTGCTTTATCAAGTCGTAGCTTGCGGGGCGCGAACGCGCCATCGGCTAGACATTCACAGCATAAGCCGTCCGTTAACTTCGCAAAACGACGTTTACCATCTTTGTGATAGTTGGTACGGCACCATCCGTTTATGGTCATCAGAACCTCTGAGCTATTACATTTCAGTATTTTGTTGAGAGAGATTCTGAGAAAAATAAAGAATTAAAGCTGCTTCCACTAAAGAGCCCACACTAATTCTTTTGTGCGCTGCGAAAACACGAACTTTGTGGTCTAGTTCTTTTGAAAGAGATAAGGTACGCTTGGTTTTCCCTGGTTTCTCTGGCAAATTGTTAGTATCTGCTAACACAGTTAGCACTGTTGAGCTTAGTGATTCTGTCATCATATAAAAGAAATAGTGAGTAAAAGATTTAGCCGTCCACGCTGAAAAATTCCTGACTGCGTGTTATGGTGGCCCGTGCATTGCAAGCAAAATCTGGCAAGCTCAAAGAAAAATCATGGAGCTTTGCTAATGTATGGTGAAGTTGTTACGCTAAAGTAAGGTGGCCTTAGTACCTGTTTCAATGTCAGGACAGGCTAAGACCGCAAAGCATTTAAGGGTATGGTGATTGAGAATCCAGAACAGTTCAAAGCAAACTAAGGTAGTTCCGAACCACTCAGAATGTGATTAACTCAATGTCTGCTATGGCTTAAGCTATTACTAGCTTGAGTTTGTTTACCTTTCCCTGTGCTCTGTGCCTTGTATCTGTGCCTTTTACCTGCGAAGGATGCTGGTGACAATATTACCAGGCGTTTTTACCACAATACTACCTTATTAACCAAATGGATACCCCTTCCCATATCAATTTTCGTTTTTTGTTCGACGACTATCCAGATGTGGAAACTGAATCTTCCCTCCAGGTGCCATCTCTTCCCCCTGGCAGCCAGACCAATTCTCAGAGCCATGAGAATAATCCTAGCCAAAATGATTCTAAAAACTCTGGAAACCGCAGACAGAGGCAACCTCAGCGATATGTGATGGATGATCAGACCAAGAAAAAATTTGCTGAGCTGATCTATGAAATGCGGGCAAATCGACCATATCGAGCATTTGGCCGCTTACTTGGCGTGACTCATCCCACCATCAAAGCTTGGGAAAATCTTGAAGGAGTTCCCGATCTAGAAAATCTTAAACGTGTCGCCAAGTTCAGAGGGGAAACTCTTGAACAATTCAAGCTAGTCCTTGCTGGGAAGCAGAAACCCAGCCAATTGGAACAACTGGTACAGCAAGTTCGTACTATCTCAAAGGAGGAGCTTGCTGTTGTCCTCCAGGTTATTGCCGAGCGGATTGCCTCCTGAATCCTTCTATTTATGTTATGACTTTTTAATAAATGTATTTACCACTATTGGTAAATGGCGTATACTGGTAAGTAGCTTACTAGCACTATTTACCAATGATTAGTAATGGCAAAATTACCGACAACGTTTACAAGCCTTGATTTAACTGGATTTGAGTTTGATCGCGCGACTCAGTACACAGGGATTAGCCGGGGAATGGTGGATTTTGCCTGTGCTGCCCTTCAAAAAAATCGGGTAGGGGTGGCAGTGCGATCGGTAAATGCAGCCCTCAAAGAAATCTACGGTTACGGAGGCAGTACGGACGCAGTATGCAAACTGGTCAAGGAATGGCGATCAGATAATCTGGCACTCCTCAAGCAAGGAAAATCTGAAAAAGATTTAGCAAGTGCATTGCTAGAGGCAGCAGACGACGGATTGCTTGATGAATCAGAAGTTCCTGAAGAATTTCTAGCAGTTTCTAAGCAAATGGCGATCGCAACCTACCGCCTCGCCTTTCAAAAAGCTGATACTTCGGTCAGTGGCGATCGAATGAAGTCTCTGGCTCAGGAGAACGAAATTCTTCGGCAACAACTCAAGGATTATCCTCAAAATCAGTACGAGTTGAATTTTTACAAAGGGGAGTACGAACGCCAACGAAACGAACTCAAAGAAGCGTACATAAATCTGAACAAGCAACAATTGGCAGATTCTGAAGAATTTCGTCATCGCTTGGATTCCCTACAAGCCGATCGCAGCGAATTACAAGCAAAACTTACAGTTTCCGAACAACGTTTACTGGAAGTCGCCGAATTTGAAACAGCAGCCCGCGATCGAATCTCTGAAATCTCTAAACTCAACGGTCAAATCGAAGCACGGGAACGTGAAGTTTCTAGCCTTCATGCTCAAATCCAAACTCTCCAAGCACAAATGGGTGAGAAACAAGTCCTGGAATCTCAACTAGAACAAGTGAGAACTCAGCTAAGAGAAGCTTCAACAACAATCACTAACCTGCAAAGTCAACAAAAAGTTAGTGGCGCTTTACAAGTCGATCGCATAGATGATTCTGATGACCCAGTTACTGATGCTCAGCTCGATGCTCAGCTTATGGTGGAAAATGAAACACTCCATGCTGATTTGTCTGAAGCCCTTAAACAAATTGAAGATTTGAAAGCTGCACTGGCTAAAGCTACAACTCAAGTCGCTCAATCTGAATCTTACTCTGAATCTCAAGCTGAATTACTCCCAGAATTACTCCCAGAAACGGTTTCTGGCTCTGGCTCTGGCTCTGGCTCTGTTAACTCTGAATCTGTTGAATCTCCAGGTAAGCCCTTTGAACCTGTTCCCCGACACAAAAGGCAAAAAGTTGCTCTGGCTAAATGACCAACCGCCTAAATGACTTACAGAAACAGAAACAGAAACAGAAACAGAAACAGAAACAACCAGAAACAAAAGCTCAGTAGCAGTTGCTGTTTCTGTTTCTGAGCACTGTTACTGAGCCAGAAGAAAGAACGGGTATTGCTTTCTTGTCTAATAAGTCTTGGGTGGGTAGCTCAAGACTTGTAGCAAAATTGGTGACTCAAAAGCTCGATTGGATTAAAACATGATAGACCAAAAGAAAGAAATTCAGCTAATGTTGATGGCGCGATTTCCTTTGCTGTGGGTAGTAAGCCCAGAAGAGGAACCAGCAGAAGAAATCTTGTGCGATGTAATCAAAGCCGTTGAGGGACAAATCTTTTTCTGGGACTTTGCCCGTGGTTGGACAGATTCAGGTACAGGCAAGGGAAATCCGATGCAGGCTCTAGAGCGCATCAGTAAAGCGCCGCCAATGGAGCAAGTCACTGTATTTGTGATGAAAGATTTGGGTACATTAATTGCCCCCGGTGCAAATGGTCAGATAGCAAGTAACCAATTAGCGATCGTCCGCGAACTGAAAAATCTGGCATTTCAAATTGCCCGCGATCGTCGCTGTCTCGTCATTCTCTCCGACCAACTCCGAATTCCTCAAGAACTGTCTCAAGAAACGACGGTGGTTGATATCTCTTTACCAGGCATCGAGGAGATATCACACTTGCTTACTCGATTGGTTCCACCAACAGAGCTCAAACTAAATGCCGAGCAACGGCAACAGCTAACAAAGGCTTGCCAGGGGCTGACTCGGTGCCGAATCTCTCGTGTCCTTGCCAAGTGTTTGGTTCTTGGGAAAGTTGATATTCGGGCTCTCGCTGCGGTCATTGAGGAAAAACGCCAAACCATCCGAGAGACGGGAATCCTAGAATTTATCCCGCTTGAATCTGGGTTGGAGGTTGTTGGCGGACTCGAAATTCTCAAACAATGGGTCAAATCTCGATCGCGCTCCTTCACTGACCAAGCCCGCGAATATGGGTTGCCTAACCCAAAAGGTGTTTTGCTAGCCGGCATTCAAGGGACTGGTAAATCGCTACTTGCCAAAACGATTGCCACTGAATGGAAACTCCCCCTGCTGCGCCTCGATGTCGGTCGCGTGTTCGGCAGCATGGTCGGTGAAAGTGAAAACCGCATCCGACAGGTGATTAAACTGGTCGAGGCGATCGCACCGTGCGTTCTGCTACTGGATTAAATCTTAGTCCAGCCTAAACCGTGTGAATTGCTGGAAAACCGCGAAGTTTTAGGAACCACAACGTAATCAGAAATGGCAAGCGTGAAGGTTTGAAAATTCTAAAGTATGTGGCAATCAGCAGCCAAGCCCCTAAACCTCATCTGATACACAAGGCAAGGCATGGGGAAGGTTCAACGAACAGTCGCAAGACGTAGGACTCAAGGGAGTCTGAAGCGCACGGGGATTATTAACTCCAAACTGTTTTTTAACATCAGGTCAAGGTCAGGTCAAGGTCAGGTCAAGGTCAGGTCAAGTCAGGGAACAGGAGTTAATAATTTATGATATGTTCTGCTCTTTGGGGAAACTTAAAGAGCCTACCTGGAACCGAGGTAGGCGCAACACGGAGGGAGATTGATAAAGCGTTTGCCAATATCACTAGCGGCATGGATGGAGATTCCGGCACTTCCCAGCGGGTATTTGGAACGTTGTTGACTTGGATGCAAGAAAAAACGGCGCCGGTGTTTGTGGTCATGACCGCGAACCGCGCCGAAGTTCTCCCCGCCGAACTGATTCGCAAAGGCCGCATTGATGATACTTTTTGGGTTGATCTGCCGAACCTGTCAGAGCGGGAGGCAATTTTCCGAGTTCACCTCACCCGCGTCCGACCCGATCGAGTCAAGTCAGGCGATTTCGATTTGAAGCTGCTGGCAGAGCAATCGAAAAATTTTTCTGGCGCTGAGATTGAGCAAGTGGTCTATGACGCGATGCAAAGTGGGTTCAGCGCCGGGGTTGAGTTCACCCAGGATGACTTACTTGTTTCGATCGCCGGCTGTGTCCCGCTGGCACAAATTGCTGAATCGCAAATCCAGGATTTAAAAACTTGGGCAATTCGATCGGGTGCTAAATCTGCCAGCATTCCTGATGTTCAAATACAACCAAATTCCTACTCTCGTTTTGCCCCTCTTCAGGTTGACGAAAATTAATCATTATCAAAAAGCGAAGCCAAAGCTTACAAATGCTTCGCTTTTTGATTTAGGAATTGTTCACATAAATTGAGGCAGAATATGGAACCACATTTTGTTCATCCATTATCAAGCTTGGAAACTATCGAGACTGATGAAGGCGAAAAAGAAGTAATAAATAGTTGGGCGTTTGCCTCAGTGATTTGGTCAACCGCCCTAGCTGGCAACGAAAATGCTTTGATTTTGATTAATCAGGTATTTCCTGATAAAAGCAGAATTCCTTTACTGATTTTGCGTTCTAAACAGGGAGATGAAGCAGCGATGAGAGATGCGATCGCCATTATTGCCTTTGCTATTGATGACAAATTAACCGAAGCATTTGAAGCAAAAGGAAATTGAAAAAGTCATGTAGTGCTTCGCTGTAGGGGGTGATGTCTTAATTTGGAATAAAATTATGTCAAAGATGGATGCTGAAACACTGTCACAGAATTTGCAACATTTCTGTGGAACTGAGCAATATTACAAGCATTGGCTTGGACTTCTGTACACCGATGGAGTCAAATACTTGGCTGAAAATGCTGAAGCTTACTGGTTGATTGATGCGATCGTCTCCTATCAACACAGACTGAGGAAAGTTCGTAGTTTAAGTGAGTTTCAACTTTGGTTCCTTCATGTTGGCGATACACATGAATTTATCAAGCCTAAATCGCCTAATGATGCTGTTCTGACTTGTTGGGAAGATACGCCCAAACTCGGAGTTACACCTGCCGTTATTCAGCAGATACCTTATACCGATTTTTCCCTGCCGGAAATCAAGCTTTTCTTACGAGATAGAGTTCTTTACTTGCCAAGCGAAAATTAAGCCTTGAAATGCTGTCCAGTCCTCCTACTCTGGAGGCTGGACACAATTTTGCACTACATCACTCAACTAATATCAGGAGCAAATCAAATGACCGCTAGCGAACAAAGTTCCGATCGTACACTCCAAGAAAAGCATAAAGAACTGGCAGAATTGTAGGCAGAGGTCAACAAAATTTTTGCTGAAGCAATTACTAATGAGGTCAAAGCTGCCGACTTTGCAACTGAAATTTGGGTTCAGGCAATGTTAGAGAAAAGACCTTATGTGGCAATTGCTTGTCGCATGATTCACCACAGCACAACTTTTCTGGGAGATGAATTGCTGCAATTTCTGCGATATCTAGCTAAGGGGACTCTGGAACAAGATTCTTCGATCGTACAATGGGCAGTCGATTTAATCAATCAAGGTTTAATTATCAATAACACCCTGAAAGAGGAAAACCAAAATGGCAAATTTGATGTGCAAAGTCTGTAGCGGTCAGCTAATGTTTCTTGGTCAGTTAGGCTACTTGAGACATTATATTTGCCGAGATTGTGGGATGAATTTCAACAAAACTCCCAAAATTATTCGAGACAAATTCGATCGAGTAATTTCAGTCAAATACTAACCATGCAAATCACACAAACCAAACAATGCGCTAACTGTCCCTGGAAAGTAGACCGAGATTTGAAACAAATTCCTGACTACAACCGCGAAAATCATGAAGCTTTGCAAAGGACGATCGCTGATCCAAGTTTAGATTTGTTAGAGCAATTGGCAGATTCTAATGTCGCAATGGGTTGTCACTATTCCACTGATGAAAAAATCCTTGAATGTGTTGGCTGGATTTATCATCAAATTCGGAATAATAATCTACTTCTGCGACTGGTATTGATGCGCTCAGGTCAGATAAAAGACCTTGAGGTTGATGGCGAACAGCGCGCAACTTTTGCTGAAACTTTGAAAGATTAACCCCAACTTACCCTCAACTTACCCTCAACTTATTTAGCCATGCAATATTACAAAGTCGAATTCACCATCAGCAAAGATGGCACTGTTACCGAAAAAGTCATCGCTTCCGGGGCTAATTGCACCGCTGTTACTCAGGGACTGGAAAAGGCAATGGGGGAGGTTCAATCGCAAGAACTTCTTCCAGAAGCACTGAACGACACATTAGCTGAAACATTAACCGAGGAATCAACTTTGTGGACAAATAGCTGATGAACTGCAAAATCCCTGGTTGTGTCAATCCCTTAGTAAACGGCAGAACTTACGAATGCGGTAAATGTACTTCGGAAATTCTTGCTGCTGCCCGGTACTTTTCTCGTCCACTTTCAGAACTTTTAGGAGATTTAGAAGATGTCACATCTAAGTGTAATCCGCACCCAGATAAAGAATCCGATCGTCCTACAACAAATTCTCGAAAAAATGATTGAGTCAGGACTTGATGGAATTCTGACTGGAGCTTACCTCGAAACTAACACGCATATCCATGACCCTTTCGGCAACAGCAAACTAGCGGAGTTTGTGATTCGGCGCAAACAAAACTATCAGGGTGGTTATGACTTTGGCTTCAAATTGATAGAAGGAACAGAGGAATTCGAGTTTCTAACTCGTGATGGTTCCAAACAAGCTGCTAAGGAATTTATGGAGCAACTTTTGCCCTGGTATGCACGGGAAAACACTCTGGCAGCACTCAAAGCTCAAGGGTTCAACATTGAGTCTCAAACTGAAGAAAATGGCGAAGTCGTCATAGTCGCTGGCAAGTGGTGTTAATAGTCAAAACCAAAGTGAAGCTGATAATGCTTCGCTTTGGGGAATTGACTTGTGAATAGAGGAAACCCAAATGTTGGCAGATGGATTAGTAGAGTTTCAGAAACCTATTCAGAAACCTATCTAGAAACCAGTTACTTAATACTTCGTTGTTAGTCGTTGATTTGAAAATAAGTAGGAATGTCATGTCTCAAGAAATTCAAAATTCTGTTCCAGTGCCAAATCTTAGTGACCTTGACCTAAATACAGACCTTAATACCGAGGAAGTTGGAGCTCAAGTTGATGAAATCTTTGACTTAGCTATATCTAATTCCTGGGAGCATGAACAGTTTGCCAAAAAGATTTTGTCAGGTTGTGTCGCTTGTAATTTAGGTTACGTCGCCATTGCGATCGAATTAATTCGTACTACCACAGGACTTGAACCTGATAGTGTGAATGAAATCCTTCTCTCTTTTGTTGCTCAAACCCGAAAATTAGATACGGTAAGCATCAATAAAGCTCATCTCCTGTTTGAACATGGATTGCTTCTTAAATCAATCCAGGATGAACAAGAACAAGAGGCTTTGTAGCTAATGTTAAGGAAATAGTTACCTTCACCGCCTGTTAACTATTTTCTTCCTTAACCAATTGATAGCTGCACGCTTATCAACAACAACAGAAACAGAAACAGAAACAGAAACAGAAACAACCAGAGAAACAGAAACAGAAACAGAAACGGCAAAGTTTTGGAAGGAGAGAAAATGAAGAGTTATAAAGTTGACGACAAAATTGGACAACTTAAGTTATCGATCGCCATCAATCTAATCCCAAATCTCCCCCCGGTTCCTTGCAAGGATTATCGCTTGATAGTTGCGGACCCGCCTTGGGATTTCCATTTACGAGAAACAGACCCCAGCCACCGGGGGCGGTGTCCGTATCCTGCGATGACTGACCAGCAGATTTTGGATATGCCGATCGGTGCGATCGGAGGTGATGATTCCTATATCCTTCTCTGGACAACGAACAATCACCAATTCTTAGCCTTCAAATGTCTCCTAGCGTGGGGATATGAACATAAAAGTACCTTCACTTGGGAGAAGGTGACGATCGCTGGAAAACCCCACATGGGAATGGGGCATTATGGTCGCAACTGTACCGAGCAGTTATTAATAGGAACCAAGGGTAATGCTCCTAGCATGAGTACACTCGGATTGACCAATGTTCCTAACATCATTCGTGCCCGTCGCCAACAACATTCAAAGAAACCTGAAGAGTTTTGGGTTCTTGCCAATACTCTTGGTCAGAGACTAGAAAATTGTGAGAGGTTAGGCAAATTATCCCAGCCGTCGAGGATTGAACTATTTGCTCGACAACAACGCCCTAACTGGGATTCCTGGGGCGCTGAGGTTAATTAATTTACCAATGGGAGAGACAACATAACTCTCTCCCATTTGTGCTTCGCTCTACGGTTTTGATTCTTATTTACCATTTGCAGGGGAGTCAACGACATGATAAGCATTGATAACGATCGACTAAAAGCTTTGATGATTGACAAGGATACCTACATCCTTCGAGTCCAAGGTTACAAATACTTGGCTGCTGAAAACTCTTCAGAAACTGTGCTAAGGAATTATATCGAAGTCCTTAAGTTTCCCGGTGACATAGATGTTATAACCTTCACCGGTGAAGGGACACAGCTAGTAGGGTATCTGTGCAGAACCCATGATTTATCTAACCCCAACCCTGATTTGTGGGATGTCCCTAAGTTTATCCCGTTTGATGACCAGTTTTATGATGAGAAACGGGCTACTTACTTTGGTGATACAGGCTTTGAGTTTGCTAAAAAAGAACTAGACAAACTTTCTAAGCCTCGTCTGGCTAAAGGTATTAAACGCTACTTGATTAAGAATTATTTGCGAACAATAACCGCGTTTTTGCAAATGTACAATCCTTGTGGAGAAGGTTTGATTACTGTAGAAGAAGTTGAATTTTTTGCTTTCAAAGCACCAGATATATTGGAGGCAGATGGAGGTGGTAATTATTTCAAATTAAATTTGACTGCCGATGAAGATGACAAAACTACTGCTTACTATATGCTTTCAGGGAAATACCAACGATGAATACAACCATTGAATTGCCAGAGATTGCTGAAAACGGATTTATTCTTGTGACTGACTTCTTTGCATATCAGCATGAGTCGATCGCAACTGCAATGACAAATAGTGGGATTCCGCATGAGATAAAGTTTCATCCATTCGATCCTGATGCGCTCTGGAAACAAGGCGCTTTCAGAGTTTATGTTGCCCCAGAACATCTCAAAATAGCCACAGATTTGTGTATGTCAATCGAATTTGGTAGCAAATAATAGTGTAATAACTGGGTCGCTCCCAGTTTCCTCCCAAGCCAGAACACAAATAAGCGTGCTTCGCTGCGGGATATTGATTGATTTTCTAGATTGTTTACAGGAGCCAAAATGTCACGATTTTACGTTTTAATTAACTCAACAGGAATTCAAGAAGTAGCAGCAACTGAAGTTCCCAAACTCCCAGAACTTCAAAAACTTGTAGGAATTCCAGGGCAAGAAGCTTACTTGGAGCCTGTTTATCAGTGTTATTCTGACCCATTACTCGCGGTTTTGTGTGATGAGGAATTCTTGCGGAAGGCTCATCAGCCAACTATGCTTACTCCCAACCGGGTTGTCCTTCAGGGACAAGTTCTTGTTGTGGCGATCGATCCACAAATTGAAGATTTCTGTCTGTTGACTCAGCAGCAGGTAGAGCTTGTGAAACGAGAAACCAAACTTTATCAAGTAAATTTACGTTAGCCCTAACAAATCATGCCCCTAATTCTGGGGCGTGATGGAAACTCAAAGACAATCAAACTGTACAGGTCTAATTGCTATCACTTTGACTGCTACTGCTACTATCTATTTGCTATAGATAGAGACACAGAATATCAGGAAGCTTATCAAATCGGCATTCAAATCGAAGAATTTGAAGGCAATCGTAAAAAGTCACAGTAATGCTTCGCTGTAAGGTAATGTTGTTTTTTTCAATGCTATGAACTTAAAAGAATTAGTTCGGTTTCTGAAATATGAAGCCGATCTCGCTACCTTTTTCCAGACTTCTGCCAATTACTACCAGCAAAATCAAACACTACCTTCGGAAACTGAAAGTCAGAAAATCAAGGTAGCTTTAGCCGTCAGCGATCAAAAAGAAGGTCAGCAGCCAAAGAGTAATGATCCACTCTATCAACAAGCCTATCAAATCGCTCAGTCTATTTAATTGGAGCTGATAAAATGGAAGGCATTAATATTTGGTCTGGTTCTGATATTGGGATTGGTGCAGCCTTGACCAATCCCACAGAGCTAGCTTTCCGAAAGAACAAAATCAAAAATCATTACCCGGTAACATTCATGGGCGTGAATTTCCGTGATGCTGAATCTGCCTATCAAGAGTACAAAAGCCCTGATATGCAGGAATCGATCGAGATTATGACGGAAATTATTGTGTGCAAATTACAGCAACATCCACGACTGTTTGAAGAAATTACCAAACGAGACGGTGTTGAATGGCTTAAGCGATGCCGTCACATTGTTGGAATCAGAAATAGTCGCTGGGAAGGCTACGGATTGGAAAGCAATTTCATTCTGTGCTTAGTATTTGCCTATCAATTGTGTAGTGAATAGCGCGATTGCCGGGTCGCTCCCGGTTTAAAATTATGTCTAAGCCTAAGTCTGAAATCAAGTTTGCGATTCTTAAGGCGAGTTATTGGGTTGGCGATGCTACTGAATATGGCTGCGTTTACTGGCTTCTCGAAATGAAAGGGAAATGGACTGAAGATTTTGAAGCAGCCCATTTCTTTGATACTCGATCGGCTGCTGAATTACGCTTAGCTGAGGAGAATCAGGCGTCTGAAAATCCTCATTGTTCCATTATTGAGGTTGAACTATACCGGGATTAAGAACCAGCAATGAAAAGTACATTTTACTGGTCAAACTGGAAATTTACAGTCGAAAGCTCTTGTTATTATGACGATTCACCAGGGAATGTATTTTACTTAGAAGTAATCGTTATGCCAGAGCTTGAATTAGTAGCTAAGTCTGAACTCAAAGGTTGGAATCGATCGCTAGCCGAACAAGCAGCTAAGTCAATGGTTGTCTGTGAGAACAAAATTGATGAAAATTATTACTTGAAAACTCTTTTTAGCTAATAATGCTTCGCGTTGAGGTTTTGAGTGAGTTTAATCAGTTAAGGAGTAAGAGTCATGACAATCACAGTCGAACAAATCAAGTCAATAATTGCGGGTGCTGAAGAAAATCTGCGACTTTTGCAGAAACAGCCAGAGTATCAGGCGCTCGAACAGAGCGAGAATTTTGTCACACAAAATGAATTAGGTTTGGCGGATGCTATTCAGGCACTGAGTGAAGTTTATCAGGCAATTACTGAATCTGAATGCGATTTAGTCAATCCTCCAGAACCAGCTACAGATTCTCGCGATCCGTTTGATTTACTAGGATACTAATACGCGCTGTCGCCGGGTCGCTCCCGGCATCTTCATGAAAACTAAAACTGTTGAATGGAATCCCCCGACTGCTGAAGAATTGCCATGTAATTGGTCAGTTCAGGCGATCGGACCTGATGGCGGAGCTTATAGAAGTCGTGACGGTTTGGTTGTAATAATTTCTTGTTCGATTGAAAAAGACGGTTATTCGTGGGTTCATGTCTCCCTGTCTCGTAAAAAATCAGTTCCAACTTGGATAGATTTGGTCAAAGTCAAAGACATTTTTTTGGGTGCAGAGGCTTTAGCAATTCAGATTCTGCCTGCTCGATCGGAATGGGTAAATGTTCATGAGTTCTGTCTGCATCTTTATCAATGTCTCGACCAACGACCAATTCCCGACTTTCGTAAACTAGGAACTATCTAAAATGAAACTCGATCCAACTGACATGAGAACCTACCCCGTTCAAGAGAAACCGTGCAAAACTTGTCCGTTTAGTGGTGAAAAACCATTACCTCTCTCTCCATCAGATTTGGCAATATACTACGAAAACTTGATGGGAAACGGGCAACACATTTGTCACAGCACGAATAACACCAAAATCTGTCGCGGTGGTAGGAATATACAACTGAAATGGTTGTGTGCAATAGGAATGTTAGATGAGCCGACTGATGAAGCTTTCAACGAAGCAGTAGAGTGGGCATTGAACAATAAGGAATCAGCAACGTCAACAACCCATGACTAAATTTTAGCAATCAATTCAAGCTTTATGAACTGAAAAATAACCTTGGGCAGATTAATCAAAAATGCCCGGTTGTATCAATCTATGAGTCAAACGGAACTGGCTGAGGAATTGACCGATGCGCTACGCGCCCGCAAGCTACGAACAGGAAGAAACGTAACTTTCTGTGAAGTCAGCCGAACAGTGGCAAGTGTTAATCCCGGCTCTGGCAGCAGTTTTTGAAGCTTATATAGCCTGGTTTCAGAAAATTCATAACTCAACCCATACCCAAACTTTAGACCCATCTCAAGCCATTTTCCCAATTTATCTACCATGAGTTACAAAGTTGTTTACTTGCACCGGGTTATCGCCGAACAATCGATCGGGCGCAAACTCCGACCCGGTGAAGTTGTCCATCATCTTGACCATGACAAAACCAATAACTCACCAGACAATCTGGTGGTTTGTTCAAGCGCATCAGTGCATCGCCTGTATCATCTCCAGTCTGCGAGGCAGAGAATGGAAGTCGAGCGACTGGTTAGACAAGGCGATTTGTGGTTCTGAGCAAAGTCCACGCATCCCTCAAAGTACCGATGCGTGGGTCTGCCGGGACTTAGCTATCCGAGAAAGAGGAAAAAACGCATGAATACGAAAATGTTGGCAGTCCCAGTTTTCTCTGAAAGAGGGTAAAATTATCTTCAACCAAAGCGTCAACTGAGGTTGCGGAATTGTTGTTTTGCCCAATCCAACAGTTCGTCGTAGGTGGAATAAGCGCACAGTATTCGTGACTTATCGCCTTTTTTCCTTACCGCAATCACTTTGCCTCTCCTATCTTCATAACCAGGTTGTCCCGTTATTTCTTCTAGTTCTAGCTCGAAGAATTTAAGCGCTTGAATGAATTGGGAAATCTTATTGTCTTCCATCAGTCTATTATTCTTTATTTTAACTGGTTGATTGTATCAATACACCCCTGATGAAACGAAACTCGTTGTGCTTTATAGTCTATACTGTAAACAGTTTACAGCATAAGCTTAAGTTTAAATATATGCAACTTTCATCATACCAAGAAAAAATCATCGACTGGGTAAAAAAGGGAGTAGGACACGGATGCTGCAATGCAGTTGCCGGAAGTGGGAAAAGTACCACACTGCGACTTGCTGCGATTGCCCTAAAAGAATCGGCGTTGCTTAATCAGGGTCTGAAAAAATAATTGGAATATCCAGAAGCTTTGTGGCTACTGGTTTATATGACTGGCATTTAGCTTTTCAAACCATAACTCAGCAACGCCAGAAAATGATTAAAAACATAATTTTAGGTAGGATAATTAGTATATTTATCTTGTGAGCATCTGTTGGCTCATTTATTGATTTTTAGCAGGAAACTACGGCAAAAGTGCCTGAAAATTGCCTTTATCTGTGTGCATGGATGTAGTCCACAAAGTAAAATCTAGGACGAAGCCAGAATCTCAGCCAAGTGTATGCTCCTAGACCTAGTAGTGCTATCACAATTAAGGGTAAGCCCACATAAAGTCGCAATTCATCAGGAAAGAGAGCAACAGCGCAAACAGTAATCACAAAGTAGCCTAAAAGCAATACTTGTAAGCGTTCCACGACCAAAAGTGCTTTTCGACAGCTACTACAATGTTGGGTGTGTTGTTTGTAGCGATCTAGCGTTTGTTGACGATCGTTATTGATATTCCGTGTCGGTGGAACATTGATTCCAACTTCGCTCCAAGGGAGTTCTCCATGACAATAGCGGTCAAACCACTTCCTAAACTCAATTACGAAACGGTCTGCACTTGTAGGTAAGTGATAGGCAGTTTTCCAGCTTTGGGTAGATTTGGCTTGTTGGAGAAAATACTCTTGCTGCTGTAGAAGAATCATATCTCCCTCAAGAACAAGATTGCGATTGGTGATGTGATCCCACCAACGGGGTGTGAGACGATAGAGTGTTTTACCAAAGTTACGGGGAAATAGAGCGACAATTCTAGACTTCCCAGGAGACAGAGGTATACAGTAGGTGAGCAATCCAAACTTTTTGCTGCCATCGCCAAAACTGAACGCATACTCTAAGCGACAAGGCGGTTCAAAAGTAATTGTTGTTTGAAAAGGCCCAACTATCGCCCCTTCAATCAAATTGGGTGTTGATTGCACGATTTGGAAGGCAATTGGTCTGGCTTTTTTGCGATTACCCTGGACGCCGTGATGAGCAAAAGGAACATGACTCGGATCTGCCACATTTTCCACAAGGGTTTCCCAGTCATATTCTAAATCTCGTACAAAAGAAGACCAAACAAAGCCTTGAGTTGCATCTATTTGCGGTGATAAAGGTAAGGGTGTATTTGCAGCTTGTTCGCTTGATTTTGCATCTGGCCAAATCCAGAGTAAATCCTGTTGCTGACGAACTGGTAGTGCTACAGCACACAGATTTTCTTTATTCTTGCTTACAAGTTCTGGATTTTCCGCTTGGGGAATATGAGTACAACTTCCCTGCTCATCAAATTGCCAACCGTGATAGCTACACATTAAATTCCCTGTTTCGTCATCAATGCGCCCCTCACTTAGAGGCGCAAGGCGGTGGGGACATCGATCTAAAAACACTTGGAAAGTTTCAGATGATTTGGGCTTCCAGATAACTAAACGCAGTCCCAAAAGTGTTACTGAAGTTGGTTGCTTGGGATCTAAGTCTTCGAGTGGTATCACAGGATACCAATGCTCAAAAAAACTGAATTCTGGTTTCATTTGACAAAAAGTTAGGGTGTGGGGGTAGGGAAAGAAAAAGACTTCCCGGTTCCCTTGGGTTATTATGCGCGCTCGCACAAGAAATGGAGGTGCCTTATATTTTACCTCAGACGTTCGGGAGCGATGCCGACATTAGGTTAAGGTTGACTTTTTCTTTGCTTCCAAAGTTTGACCAATTGTCGGAAATCCTCATTTTCATCGTTGCTTAGCATCGCTTTCACCGCTTCCTTGACTCCCAATTCATGCACTTGGCAATAGACATCATGGGCTGCTGCGGGGTCATTGTCCGCGATCGCTTTGAGTGCACGCTCAACCAGTTCTAGTTCGTTTTCGTTGAGATTTGAGTCGGCAGCGGATTCTAAAATTAAATAACGCCGGTCAAGGTAGAGTTGTTTTTTTGATTTACCAAGAATTGTCACTTCGCGGTCAAGCTCAACAAGCAGGCATTGTCGCCCATCCTTCCACACATCAACTACGGTGGCTCCCTCGCCTCTGTATTCCTCAGCGCCGGGATACTGATCCGAAACTTTCACTCGATCGCCGGGGGTGAATTCGAGTGGAGGGGCGATCGAATTGTTACAAGTTTTTGAGTTGTTACATGGTTTGGGTTCGGGATCAAAAGTGGGTGTAACAGGCGCTGTTACAGGCGTTACATCAGTTAGTGGTTGAGACTCGACTTTATGATTAACACTCTGGGCGATGTCAGGTGATGGTGTTTTTTCAGATTGGCTACTTTCATCTTGTAACGCTGTAACGTCTGTAACCATGCGGGTTTCAGCGTTTTCAGATGTTGTAACAATTTCAGAATTGCTGGTAACGCCTGTAACCACAACGGTTTGAGCTATTTGAGAATGTGCTGGAATTTCTGCAATCTTTGAAGTGCCTGTAACCGTGCGGGTTTGAGTTAATTCTTGCAATCCACCATCACAGCAAATAGTTTTGATGCAAGCCCAGTTCGGGATGTGGGGGCGGTTGCTGCCATCTTCATCCTCCGCGATTGCTACATCAACAAAGCACGGTAAAATCTGAAGTCCCTGCCACTGAGCCGGAATGCGCTTGATTTTGTCGCCTTCTCGCACAACCTCGGAAGCTTTCCAGTGATTTGACAATACTCGCTGCAAGTGGTGAACGAACTTGTTGTAACCGCTTGGCGAGAGATTGTGGGCTTTGCAGTACGCCACATACCAACTGTGCAGATCACTACCAACGTAACTATCGCCACCCGCTCTCAAACAGCGATCGACAAACGAACGGACGCTATCCCCTAGAATCGCGCCATCCTGTTTCAACGCGACAATTGATGGATTGGTTGACGGTACGAGCAAAATGCGGTCGCGTTCTGTCTTGTCCATTGATAACGCCCAACCGGCGATCGAACCTAACTCAGTGGATAACTTGCGTCCTAGCTCCGGGTCTTCAATGTTGGCGATGCGGGCGCGGGTTTGCAACGGAATGCAGCGCCTGTCCCAACCATCGCCACTGTTCTCCGTTTGGATGTGTTCGACGGAGGCGATCGCAAATCGCACGTTCCATTTTTTCTGGTAAGCCGATGCCGAAAATAGAGCCCGTCCCGAAATGCCGCCATTGTCTACCAATTCGTAAAAAGCTTTGAGTCCGCTAAGAAATCCGCCCGCGTCGGGGATGTAAAACAAGGATTTACCAGTTAATAATTGATGCCGACCTTCAGGTTTTGTCAGTTCGGTCAAGCTATTGGAACTAACGCTGTTTTCTTCGCCGAGTAAGTTTGCCCAAGTCCGCAGCATCACGCCTTTCCCGCTACCGCTATCCCCAATCAAGTAAGCAAATTTCCCGTAAGGTGCGGTTGGGTCTAAGTACATCGAAGTCAAAGCCCTGATGACTTCTACTTGCTCGATACCGTAGGCAGAAAGTATGAATTTCTTAAATTCGGCTGGACATTCTGACCCCGGCACATAATCGCAGGGGGAACAAGAAAGCAGGTAATGTTCCTTGTCGTGTGGGAACAGTTCGCCAGTTCTCAAATCCACAGTGCCGTTTGAGAATGATTTGAGGTGGTTCCGAGAAGTGTCAACCTTCTGGTGCAGCACCTTCCGGCAATATTTAAAAGCCGAATCTAAGAATTTGTTAGTGCCGAACTTAAACTTTTTGCCGACTTCTGCTGTTTCGTAGCAATTCTCAGTAAAGTCGCCGATGAGTTTGTTCACATCCGCTTCATCTTGGAATTGCCAATAGCGCCCGTTCCATTGGTAGAAAGCATCATTGATGACTATCCAATCATCTCCGAATAAATTCTTGAGGCAATGTACCTCAAACGTTGTGGACTTGGGGACTAAGTATCTGTCTCTAGTTCCACCACTGCCGCCGTCGCCTCCAAAGGTTTTTGATTCCCAGTCCTTAAAAGTAACGGACGTGGCCAGCACTTTCCTAAAAGCTTCAATGCTCTTTCGTTGAATCAAATCATCCATGCCTTTTGTCTCGCCTTCGATGCCCGCATCCCAACCTCCAGTTGCACTGTAGACCGGAACGTCGAATTTGAGCAACTGTAGACCGAGTTTCCGCTGTTCCCAGGTGACGTTTGGGTTGGTGGCGGCATCGGCATCGAAGGCAAAGATAAACCCAAAACCTGCACGGGCGTACTTTTCTAAAGTTTCGACCAAGTAGCGCTTGCCTTGAATGTCTCCTTTTTTAGAGGTAAGACCCATTGAAACGCCCAGCAGTGCAATAGTTGGGATGTCGTTAGCGCACCCGGCGATTCCTTTGAACGGGCCTTCAGTGAGGACAATGCACGGATGGTCGTTGATGCGGTAGCAGTGCTGCTTGAGATTTTCGGTATCCCAGTAGTTTTTGTCGGTGGGATGCTGGGGCAAGAATGCGTCGTATTCACCAACGGGAGTCCGATATTTGGGCGCTTTCTTGCAGCTTTCTGATTTCCAAGGCTTGTCCGGTCTGAATTGGAATTGTGTTGTTTTTCCCACAAACAGGATACCGCCAGACTTTGCCGTGTACCCCAAGTAAAATGATGCCTCATCCGCAGATACGGTGCGACAGTTGGCGTAACTCCAATCATTCAACAACCCCCGGCTCTCAATGTGGCTCTTGTGTTTGGGGCAAAGGTACGCGGTAGATTGAATTTGCTGTACAACATTCATAGATGCCTCTCTCGCTACTCATAGCGGTGCTAACTGGTTTTTGTACAAAAACCCGCTAAATGTAGAAGAGACGGCTCTGCTGTAACTACCGCTGAGGTGCAAAGGTGCAAATGATGCGGTAGTGGCAGAAATAGACTATGATGAATCTAAAGTTTTTGAAATTTGTTTGTCTGCCGTCTCTTCTAAAGACTGCGGACTCTTTTTTTTGGTCTGGTCTAATCGATGCGGGCGATCGCTTGTCGGCAACAGCCTTTTCAAATTCTATACGCGGACGTATGGCTTAGATTGCTGGGTGGCAAGGAATTGTTGATAAGCTTCCTTATCGCCACCGCATGAATCCACAGAAACCTGGCTAACAATCTCATAAGTCATTGTTTCAGCTTCCTCTGGTGTCAAAGGCTGGCGTTCGCAGTAAGCAATCTGTACATCCCGAAACTCCGGCATATCCCCTTCAACCTCTGATAGGTCAGCTTCGTACCGAAACACTCTGACCACTACCCAGTCCGAGGGAACCACAAGGTAAGCTTTCCAAGGGCTGCCCTCTTTTTTAACGTGGTAGGTGAGCCGTTCGCCAAGTTTGACCTGACGCTTCAGTAGTGGACGCGAATCGTGGGAAAGCTGCAACAGTCGAGTTAATTGCTTGCCAATCACAAGCTCTTTACTCTCGATCGGCACCCATTTTTCTTGCTCTTTGACTAGGTAAAGGTTCAGCGTAGACTTGCTTGCCAATGGGTCGTATAGTTCGATTTCTTCAGTTGGTGTTATCTGTTCAAGTGCTTTCATAACTATTCCTCATCTTTATCTCGATCGTCTTGGTGGTCGCCCCACATATCCCAGAAGCTGGTCTGTTTGCCTTTGAAGACGCAATCGACTTCGAGGTCTGAATCGTCCTCGTTTTGCTCGACTCTTTTGAGTTCCCACCCATACTTCTTTTCCATCTCCTTGCAATCCTCTTCAGATGACGCCGAATGTCTGTTTTCCTTCTGCGAATCGTCATCTCCATTTTTGCTAAATGGCCATCCAATCATTGCAGTCACTCCTTTAAATGGATGTATTTTAAAACGCCTCCAGCTTTTTATAGTAAGGGTTTGGGGTCGTGGAACTCAAAAAGTTTGAAATGCCGTTCTTAGTTCTGGTTCTACCTAAATGCATTCCACCAAAGTTATTGGCAAAAAATCTGAGACATTTTGAACTTTTAATCCAGCACACTTGGCATTATTGTTTTGGGTATACACCAAACGCGAGATCAACAAATTTTGGTGTATACCCGCTGTTCAACCTAGTTTTTTAAGTAACAAGCGCGTTCGCGAGAGCGCGTCAAACCCCTGGAATTGCAAGTTTGTGCCTCGTATCATTTTGTGGTAGCACCAGTTTCTAACTTTTTCTCAATCTGAAACTTCGGTGATATCCTCTGGCTCCAGTTTTTTGGCATCTCCCTTGAGAATTTGATTCCACAGCTCTTTCCCTGATATTCCCCGCTTCGCTGCGAGGTATTCAATTCGCGCTCGAATCCGCTCCTCCCGCTCTTGCAGCTTTACGCAGAGCAGCGAATTAGCTTGGCTGGAAATTGGACGGGCGTTGATCCAGCTATCGATCTTTAATATGTCGTCGTAGTATTCGCCTAATGGTGCTACGTGCAGTCGGTCATCCTTGCGTGCCATAAACTCTACCAATATTTTTTCTTTATTGTCTCATTTCTGTTGCAATAGTGGTGCATTTGTGGAGCAATGTTAAGATTAGCTCACAAAAGGCTCATGTATTTGTACCACTATTGCACCTGTATTGTCCCTATGCAATGATTGGTTTGCGAGCCAGTTAAGAGCCTGGTTCCACAAAATCGCCAGCAACTAGCTCACGCCATGAACAGCCTGCCATTACCGGAGGACATCTCCTATATATCTCGCAACGAAGCGTTGGAATTGCTGTATATCAGTAAATCTCAATTAAAACGAGATGTTGCGGTGCTTCAAAGATTGGAGCCGATTGGCTGGTACTACCAAGCAAACAGTCGCGGGTTTCGCAGAGAGGCGATCGAAATTCTTTGGGAGTTTCGGCAACTGGTTCAAGCTATGGGTCGCAAGGAGGCGATCGCCCAAATCAATCAATTAATAGAAAAAAACTGCAAACAAACCAAATCCCGCCCCTCTGACTTGCAATCTTCTAGGGCGGGGTCTGGCACATCAACAAGGATGCTCCGACCATCATGACACAACCACAGATACCCATACCCATTGAAGCGGCTGCAACTTTCTTAGCAGCACCCGCACCTGCACCTGCACCAGCACCAGCATCAGAATCAGGTACACCAACAACTGCCGCTTTGTACCGCCAGCTCTTGACATCTGTTAATGCGATGCCGCACCAGGAGCTAAGCGCGCTGATGGAAGCGGCAGTTTATTCATTCCGGCAAAACGACACCCTCACCCGCTCCATCAAAGAATGCGGGACGATCGAACTGTTCGGGGATAAGTGGCCCCTGGCTTTCGACTTCTTGCCAACATCCGCTGAAGCTTTGAGTTTGGTGCGAGCGATCGCCGACCAATTCTCGTGCCGCCAACTCCATCTGTGCTGGCAACAACTCCTAACCACCAGTACCCCCACTCAGAAGCTAGCGCTCGTTGAAGCTATTGCCTACGCCCAGCACTACTCCTGCACCGTATTCGAGGCTTTACAAGAGTGCGACCTCTTAAATCTCTTCCCAACGTCTGAACATTTAAATGTTTGGATGTCTGAAATCGAAGCAATTCAAATGATTCACTTACTCTCCGGTTCTCTGTTAGCCCAAAGTTCAGAGACGCTGCCCAATGTCGGTGATGGGAGGGACGATCGATGAGAGCACTCAGAAGCCATCAATTCAAGTGGAGCGTTACCGTCACCCGCAAGTACAATCCACCCCGCCAGATTATAGTGTTCGGGCGATCGCAAGTAGAAGCACTCCAAGGTGCGGTATCTTCTGCACGGGAAGTCTGGGGTATCTGGGATGCCAAATCATTTAGTACGCCGGAAAGGAAATAATTTATTTTGATTCTTCGTTAGCTACTTCGGGCGACTCCGAAAACAGCTAACGAAAGAATCAAAGTTTCGGGTCATGGCACTTCTTGGCAATCAAGCAGTGAAGTAGTGAAGTAGAGCGAGTTAGTGAACTCATTGCCCTGATGCGATAATAAAATGGCAGAGATGGGGAAACTGCAATGGTGGAACTAACAAAATACAGTTGGTGGGGTGAATCCAACGAGCCGCCACCGCACCTCAAAACTAAAAAGCAACTCGGTGAATTAGGACTATCGCCTCTGAAACCTTCAGGCATCATCGAAACGCGGAAATATGATGTGTTCCTTTACGATTCGACTAATCCTGAATGTTGCCGTCCCAAAAGAAAACCATCTCCCAAACAATTGGAAACTTTAGCAGCTAATCGGCTCAAAGCTCAATTTAATCGGGATTATCGGGAATGGTATCGAGAAGTAGGGTTCATAGAAAAAGATAGGGTGAGTGCTGTTCTTTGGGCAAAAGAACAATTAACTCAGGAAGATTGGGTGATTCTGGATACTGAAACTACAGGATTGTACGATGCAGAGATTGTAGAGATAGCAATTATCGATCGTCTCGGTGAAATGTTGCTGGATACGCTCATCAAACCCTCAATTTCTATCCCCGCAGAAGTAACGGAGATTCACGGCATTAGCGATGAAATGGTAGCCGATGCTGCTACTTTTCCTGAAGTCTATCCCCGCATTGTTGAAGTCCTTAAAGATAAACGAGTATTAATCTACAATTCTGCTTTTGATATCAAGATTTTAAATTACTGTTGTCGGCTTCACAGTTTGCCAATTTTGAAGTTGACAAAGCGCTCTGAATGTTTGATGGAATGGGCGGCACAGTGGAGGGGATATTGGAGCTACTATTACGAAGATTATAAGTATTTCCCCCTGCCTGGTGGAGGACACCGAGCGTTAGGAGATTGCATAGCAGCCCTCCAATTAATTAAGAAGATGGCGGCGGATTCGGATCAGATAAATCGCCCCGTGCCGATTCCTGAGAGCGATCGCAAATCCCAAAGTCAATGATGCCGCGCTCTTAGCTAGAGAATACCAGCAATCTTGGAGAAGAAGCTTATGATGAAAATTGGAGTTATCCCCAAAACAATGACCAACCCCGAACCCGTTGACTATGCTGCTCTTATCCGCGCTGTAACTCCCAACAGCGAACGAAAGCATCCTGAGTGGCTAGACCCAGGACAGCCGCTCTTTTCGCCCAAGCGCGGACAAGGCGAGGTTATGTCTTGGATGGGTAACATACTCATAGCAAAGTTTCCCGGATACTTGATTCCCGTTCAATTCAAAAATTGGCAGCAATCTGTCGAAACGGGTGAAATCGCTCCTGTTAGCGCACCAGCATCCTCATCCCAATCTGAAGAAAACGGTGCAGGTGAAGTACAGGCTACAAGCTTTTCTCAGGTAAGTGCAGCAGAAATTGCCGCTATTCCTCAACCTCAATTTAGAGCGATCGCACAAGAGTTAGCTTCAAATCTTAGCGCTGTTCGCATTACGCCTCCCGCATCTGGTTCGTTGTCTGCCATTCCAAAAGACTTACCTTCGCCCTTACAAAATGCTCTTCGGGGATTGGGAATTCACCAACTGTATTCCCATCAAATTGAAGCCCTGGACTGCCTGCGGAAAGGCTGCGATTTGAGTATTGTGACTCCTACAGCATCGGGCAAAAGCCTGTGCTACAACCTCCCAATTCTCGAAGATTGCCTGAACCGCCCTCACACTTCCGCGCTCTACATCTTTCCGCTGAAAGCTCTAGCTTTCGATCAGTTTCGCAAACTCCAGCGTATTGTCGAAACATTTCCCTCAGAACAGCGTGTAAAAGTAGGACAAATGACAGGCGATACTCCACCCGACAAACGTTTGGGACTCTTTGTGCCTCATCTCCCTAATATTTTAGCGGTCAGTCCCGATTTGCTGCATCATCAATTATCCAAGATTCCACGCTCACAATGGGAACCCTGGCGACAATTTCTGCGACGGTTGCGGTGGGTAGTGATTGATGAAAGTCATTCCTATATAGGCGCGTTTGGGGCTCATTTTGCTAACCTAATGCGCCGTTTGCGTAGGGCTGTAGACAGTGTGGGAGGCAACAGCAGCAAGCTCCAATTTATTTGTTCTTCTGCCACGATTGGCAACCCACGAGACATGGCACTGAGATTTAGCGGTAGAATGTCTCAACCCGATCGCCTGCATTTAATTGAAGGCAGCGGGGCGGGCAGTGCTGGAAAAACTGTTTTGTGTTTAGCTCCCAGCGAAAAAGCGAATTTCGATGCTTGCAAGATTGTTTTAGCTTGGCTGCAACAAAACTTGAGCGGAATTGTGTTTTGCAATAGTAGAGGAGCCGTTAAAAAACTTGTAGATTTAATTCACAAAGAAAGTACGCGACAGGGAAATAGTTATTTGGCGCAAAAAGTAACTGCTTTCTATGGTTCTTTAAAAAGCGATCGTCGCCAAAATATCATCAGTCAACTGCAAAGTGGAAAACTTAAAGTAATCATTTCCACATCAGCACTAGAAGCGGGTCTGGATTTACCAGAATTAGATTGCTGTTTGGTCAAGGGATATCCCGGTTCTATTATGTCCTTTCGCCAACGCCTCGGACGTGCTGGCAGAATCAGTCCGGGATTCGTAATTTTCTTGCCAATTGCCCAAAATTCCTTAGACTACTATTACGGTAAGAATCCTGACAAATTGCTATTAGGAGAAGTAGAAAACGCCGCATTTAATCCCAATTATCCCACCATTATGAGCAAACACCTGGAATGTTGCTGCGTCGAAAGCGGTTTGCCTGCTGTTGAGGTAGAAAGTCGATTTGATGCTGTCGGAGGTGCCGTTGCTGAGGCACTGCTGCATCAAGATAGACTTTTCTTCGTTCGCAATAGTACGCTTCGAGGGCGAGGAGAACCCCATCTAAAAGTCAATATTAGAGGCAACGCTATAGATACTATTGAATTAATTGATGACAAAACGGGAGAATCCTTTGAAGAAATGTCGCGTGACATTGCCTATCGAGAAGTCTTTCCCGGTGCAATTTATACGGCTTTTGACGAAAGCAACCGTTTAGTTACTTATCGGTGTCAAAGCTTAGATATCGACCAGAACAAAGCAATACTCCAGCCCTTTGAAGAATACCCCAGCTTGTTTACTGAACCTGATTTAGGTTTGCAAGTCGAACTTTTAGAAAACCTAGAAGCACCCCGCATTATTCCTACCAGCTTACCCGAAGGAAGTTTGACGTTAACTTTGGGATGGGGAAAGATTACATCAGAAGTAGCGGGCTATAAGCTTTTTAAAAGAGAATATCGACAAACTTGCACCAATGTCGAATGCCGTCGCCACCAACAGCCCGTTGAAGGCAAAGTATGTCTGTCTTGCGGTCGGAGTTTGAAATCGATCGAAATAAATAAACTTATTAAATCCGTACCGTTCAATCCGTCTTATCAAATACAATATGAAGCTCCCGTCGTTAAAGTTGAAGTAAATCCGCCTCTAATTGCAGCAATTACAGAGGAAGTTAAGCGTCAAAGAGCTAGTGCAACATCCCAGTATGGAGATGATATTCCTCAAGAGTTGGAATGTTTGTTTAAAATCCCTCCCGTTGCAGTTGCGTTGCACAGTATGGCTCATCAAATTCAACTAGCTGTTCCCCTAGTTGTGCTTTCCTCTACTCACGATGTAAACTGTACGTTAGAGCAAGAGGATTCGGGTATCGTCGCCTATTTTTTTGATACCACAGATGGGGGAAATGGAGCATCTGAAGAAATCGGGAAGCAGTTACCGTTATTCGCTGCTAAAGCGAAGTCTCTAGCCTCCAATTGCGAGTGTTCGGATGGGTGCCCTAAATGCTTGATTCAGATTGGCTGTCCCCAACAAAACCAGGGACTGCACAAGAAAGTCGGTCTGTTTCTGCTTGAAGCAATCGCTACAAATTCTTCAATTTAACAGCAAATCAATTGCCCCGTGCCCATTCCTCAGAAAAACTCATGAGCTCCCAATCGATCGCATCATCGGGGAACAGCGACAACTGCCCCGGCGATACGTTGGACTGACCGCGATTATGATACGAAAGGTGACACGCGGTACACAGGGCGATTAAGTTCTCTGGGCGATTGTCCTCCGGTATCCGATTGCGATGATGTACCGCCAAAGTTAAAGCACATCGTTCAGATTTGGTTAAGCCGCTTTGTTTACCGGGTCGGAGTTTACCGGGTCGGAGACATTGTTGATGGCACTTAGCGCAGCGCCACCCTGCGTTTTCTTTCACCGAGAGCGCAATCTCTTGCCAATTGTCGGGATACCTCTTTGGTTTTGCCACAGCTCATTTCTCCAACAATATGGCGATCGCTCTGTTATCGAAGTGAAAGTAAATTCTAAATTATCAGCAGTCAAGGTCAACTTCAACGCTTTCTTGATTCTCCCACAGGAATTCTGCCAATAAGCGAAAATCTTCATCTGTGGGCTTATACTCGCAAGCTACTTCCCATGCTTCGGTCAAAGCAGCCCATTGTTCGGGAGTCTTAGGTTTTTGGCGCACCCGAGTGAGGAAATTGGTTTTGATGCGGGCTTCTGATGGCTCAATCCCCGACCTTACCAGTTGCAGCTCGAATGGGGGATGGCTGCTGTGGGCGAGGATGTCGGCGTAGTCGGTGTCCAGCAAATTGATTTGTTCAATGAGCGGGTCAGTCATTTGATGTATTTCCGTATTTGATAGGAATTCCTTTGCTATCTAGATTCCCAGCGATTTCTCCAATTGTCGTTAAACTGGTCAACGGTGTAAGGTTCTGACGGCAATAATTCAGTCAAAGAGGAGTAGCAGCGATGGATCAGAAGCTCTTCCCATTTGTTTGCGTACTCTAGGGATAAGAAATCGTCATCAGACCAATCCCGATGGGTTAACCCTTTTTTTAGATGGGAAAACTCCCGCCACTTGTGCTGTTCAAAAGGAAGTCCTAAGTCTTCAATAACAGAACGAATTGCACCGTAAGCACGAGCCCCTTCCCCGCTAGAGCCAAAAGACGTACCCCACACATTGAGAACTGCTGTAATTTGATAAAGAGAGGTCGGTTCTCTAAAAAATGCAATAAAAGTGCTGTTACTTTCTGGATGATCGCGGTACAAGTGTACAACTTTTAAGACTCGTTGGGGATTATCCCGCATCAGTTTTAAGATTGTGCCAATGCCGGCAGTAGTACCGGGTGGCGAAGGTATGACAAGATTAATTAAGCTCAAGGTTCCTCCTGTACAAAATCTTCTTATTTTTTAGCTGTAAAACTGGGCTGACGATCGATTAGCTCGTTGGGCAACCACAAAATCTTGTTTATCAGCCTAGCTTAAGTTGTCCTAAAAATAAACTTTTTGAATTCAATAACTTCCTGCACAACTTCCTCATCAATGCCACCAGCTTCTTGAATGTCTTGCAGGCAAGTCGAATTGACGATCGTAACTGATAACTTTATTTAAACTCTTGTCAAACCGTAGATTAACCGCATCGGCGTTGTTTTATGCTGCTGATTTGATTTCTTTCGTTTCAGCCATCCTCCCAAGCCCAGGGCTAGAGCTGAACCAAAGATTGCGGTAGGTTCGGGAACTGGTTCGGCAGCATCAACGGTTTCAATTACTAGACTGGAACGACCAAGAGCATCAGTACCTCCCAGAGCGACCCCACCAACGTTCAAGAGACTGATGGCAAACCCAGCAAAAGTATCGCCATTGCTAACTCGCTGATTAACAAACGGAGTTACGTCAAAGCTAAGAGTATCACCCGGAGATGAGGATGAGATATCTACAGAAGTTAACAATACTTCATCCCCCAAAAGATCTGATGCTTCGGCTGTCCCGTTTCCTAAATAGCCAAAGATGCCCAGAGTACCAGGACGGCCTCCTTGGAAACTGGATATCTTATCCTGAAAGATAGCACTACGAATAATTGTGTTAGGAGCAAGAAAAAAGTTGCTAATATTAAATTCAGCTAACCTGGTTGTTATACTACCCGGCCCGTATGACACGTACTCATCCCCAGGGATAAGCCTAACGTCCTCATACACACCCATCTGATACATACTTGCAGTGGCTCCAAATTGGATAGTAGGTGTCAAGGTAAATGTAGCTGCTTTAACTTCTTCATTTGCTCCCAGAACAAAACCTAGAGCGGTGCAAACAGAGGCAACGGCAACTTTGTGGTAGAGATTTTTCATGAAGATTAAATTACTTTCTATCGTAAACAACTTGACTGGAAAGCTCATTCAGTAATCAAACTACCTAAATACTAGCTAGCTTACTTAAAAAACCATAATTCTTTATTCAACTTATTCAATCTTAACTAGAAAGCTAGGTGCATCAATGCTCTAGAAAGCAAGTAACGATCGCCATTATCAAAACAGAACCGTCGCCTCACACCGCATCATCCATCCATCCGCACTCCGAACAATCCCAATGCACCGGGGGCGTTTCATATTGGGGATAAGTCATTTCACATTGGGGACACCGACCAGTAAACAAGGGATGGGTATCCAAAAGTTCTAACTGTTGCTCTGATGTCCACCGCTGCCTCGGTTGCAGAATCAATTCGCCGTTGTAGTAGGTCGCGCCCTCGGGTTCCCACAGTTCATCGGGTTCCGCATTAGGGTTTTCTCGAAAGTCAAGGCAAGTGTCGGTGGTGGGGCCTGTGGGATGCACGGCACAGACGAGGTACGGGTTGCGGGCGTACAAAAGGCAACGCTCGCACTCATGGATTTTGGGCATGACGGGGGTTGAGGTTTTGGGTCTGGGTTTAGTTTCTCGCAAATGGGGGTGTTGGGAGCGATCGCCGTGACTTCACTTTTTGGATTGCTAGCATTGTCGGTAGTACAACGGTTGTCTTTTTTGGAATTATTAGCGCTGCCCGACAGCTTCAGCTCGGAGATTTAGCACTATTGGGTTCGATAATTGCTGCTGATTTTGGCTATGCTGAAGGTGAGCGATTAGCTAAGGTTTTAGGTGGGTGGCAAGTTATTGGTTGGGCATTGGTGATTCTCGATTATTTCTAGGTTTTACCCACAAAATTTGTTGTTTAAAAACAAGAGTTAATAGTTTCACCGAGTGCCTGGTTTGGTTTGGCTTATGTGAGTATTTTTAGTCAATTTATCGCATTTTTTGCCTGGTATCATGGTAGGGCAATGGGTGGAGTTGCATAGGTAGGTCAAATTCAGTTGTTGCAACCATTTTTGACGATTATGGCTTCGGCAATTTTGCTTGGTGAAACTCACCGATTAGATCGCCCTAGTCACGGCCTGTTTGGTTGTTGCTAGCGTAGCTGCGGGTAAAAAAGCATCAATTAAGCGGGCAGAAGATTTGTGAGGCGCTCGTTTTCTCAACAGGCTATTGACTCGGATCATTGACTTTCACATATCGACTCCATCTAACGACAGATGTAAAGCCGGGATTATTTCTGTTCAATACTACCAATCAACTGAATTTTTAAGAGAATAGTCAATCGTTAGGATTTGGCGCGAGTGATGTGTGGCATCCATGCCTTTAGTAAATAAAAACAACCGCTAAAACTTAAGTCAATTGAGTTCTGAAAATCTACCCAATAAGGAGAAAATTATGACAGAGATTGTGAGCCGCGAGATTCAGCTAGTCTCTCGCCCCAAGGGGATTCCTACCGCAGATAACTTTGCGATCGCCGAGACCAAACTAGAGCCACTTCAAGATGGGCAAGTGCTCGTTCGCAATCTCTACATTTCGGTAGATCCATATATGCGCGGTCGCATGAACGAGGGGAAATCCTATGTTCCATCCTTCGCGTTAGGAAAAGCACTCGAAGGCGGCGCAGTCGGTGAGGTAATCGAGTCGCGTGCCCAGGAATTCAAGCCGGGTGATGTTGTCACTTCCAACTATGGCTGGCGGGAATACTTCATAGCTGCACCAAAAGATTTGCATCAGGTTAGCCGCGAGATTCAACCGCCCTCAGTTTACCTCGGTGCCCTCGGCATGACAGGTATGACTGCTTGGGTTGGGTTGAATTTGGTAGAAGTCAAAGCCGGCGATGTTATTTTTGTTTCGGGAGCAGCAGGCGCGGTGGGAAATGTCGCCGGACAACTGGCTTCATTGCGCGGATGCCATGTCATCGGGTCTGCTGGGTCAATGGAAAAAATCAAGTTTCTGCGAGAAGAATGCGGATTTGATAGCGCCTTCGATTACAAGGCCGGCCCTGTCCTCGAACAACTGAATCAGGCAGCACCGGACGGAATTGATGTCTATTTCGATAATGTAGGAGGCGAAACGCTGGAAGCGGCGCTCTCGGCATTACGGGTGCATGGCCGGATTATCGCTTGTGGCAGCATCTCCGGTTATAACGATGAAAAACCGCAGCCGGGCCCTTCCAATCTATTTAATATGATTGGCAAACGCTTGACGATGAAAGGGCTAATCGTTAGGGATTGGCTCGATCGCCAGAGTGAATTTGAACAAGAAGTGGGCGGCTATTTCCAAGCTGGCAAACTGAAGAACAAGGAAACAGTGGTGGTAGGAATCGAGCGAGCGGTGGATGCGTTCATCGGTCTTTTTGAAGGCAAAAATGTTGGTAAAATGGTGGTAAAATTGGACTAGATAGCCACTCATTGAGTGGGTACTTGCTTCATTATTTGAGAAGTTGCAATCCGAGAGCGCTTAGACATTATTTGGTTGAAGGATAGGATGCGATCGCTTGCATCAGATTGCGAACTATAAATCTAGCGGTACATTTTACTTTCCCAGCATTGGTCGTACCTGCAATTTCCAGAAGTTCCAATTAGAACCGCTATAAATAGGGTTCCGAACAGGACTCTACTGCTCTTTTTACTGCTCGGTCTGTTCACCTGTTAATAACAAAGCTTTTTGGATGGCTGCTTTTCCTTCTTCCGTTCTGTCTACAGCATTGAGTACAAATCCCAGGTTATAGTAAGCTGCCGCATAGCTTGGATCGAGTTCGATCGCTTCTTCAAATGCTGTAATTGCTGCATCAAATCGACCTTGATTACCAAGTATTTGTCCGAGGTATTGATATACAATAGCAGAATTGGGTGCTAGTTCTGTGGTGTGCTGAAGTACGGTGATAGCATCTTCGTCTCTGCCCTGCTTATTCAAAGCAACACCTAAATGGTAATGTGCTGCTGCTGATTGAGGAGCAACCTGAATTGCCTGTTGAAAATTAGTAATTGCCTCGCCGTATCTCTCTAGATTTACAAGTACCATACCAATACCAACAAAAGCCTGTGGTTGGCTCGAATCAATCTCGATCGCTTTTTGATAGACTGTCATAGCCTCGGAAAATCTTTGCCGCTCTGCTAGTGTGGCAGCCATATTCACGTAAGCTGCTGAATAATTAGGTGCAATCCTAATAGCGTTTTGGTATGCCCAGATAGCTTTCTCACCTTGACCTTGATAATCCAAAGCCATTCCTAGCTTGAGGTAGACATACGCATTATCAGGATCGTGCTTCAGAAAACGCCTCCATATTGACTCAGCCTCAACATATTCACCAGCTTGCTGTGCTAAATCTCCGGCTTGAAATAGTTTTTCCAAATCCATAAATTTTCTCCCATGCAAAAGACCAATAACAGCCATCTTGGTGGTGAGGGTCGTAGGGTTCAATTTGCATTCCCAGATGAACTCCTGTTAACTCTGAAAGCTTATGAGAGCATACTACAATACTCTACAATGTCTGATAGCTTGGCTTTGAATGCTTACAGATTTAGGGGACTTTCGCTGATTAACTAGCAATGACCCCAATGTGGTGGGAGGCACCATCTTAAGGCGTTGAGGAGGGTTTGATGACCAAAACAGGATTAGGCATTCAAGAATTACTGTATTATGAGCGATCGCAAATTCTCGCACTTGCCCAAAAGCACGGAGCCTACAACGTGCGCGTATTCGGTTCTGTAGCGCGGGGCGAAGCGACCCCAGAAAGCGATATTGATTTGTTAGTGGATTACGATTTAGACAAAATCACGCCTTGGTTTCCAGGTGGGCTCTTGCTTGATTTGGAACAACTACTCAATCGCAAGGTCGATATCGCCACAGTAGATATGTTGAAAGAACGCATTCGGGAGCGCGTTTTGCAGGAGGCTGTACCACTTTGAGGCGAGAAGCGGAACGGCTGCAAGATATATTAGATGCAATAACGGCAATTGAGCGATATGCAAGCCTTGGCAGGCAAGAATTTGATAACCAAGAATTAATTCAGATTTGGATTGTTCATCACCTGCAAATTATTGGAGAAGCAACAAATGCGTTATCCTCCGAGTTAACTGGCCGATATTCCCAAGTGCCGTGGGCGCAAATTGTAGCGTTTAGGAATCTTGTAGTGCATGAATATTTCCGAGTGTCGCTAAACCTAGTTTGGGCGATCGTACAAAATAATTTACCTCCGTTGAAGGTAACAGTAGAACAGATTTTACAAGAGTTACCAGAGGTGTGAGTTCAGCAGCGTTTCTGACAGCAGCGTTTCTGGGGCAGCAGCGTTTCTGGCAGCAGCGTTTTTCCCAAAGATTTCTGATGACCGTAAAAGCATCTTTATTCGCCACAGAAGGAGGTGGAACGGAGGACTGAGGGACTTCAATGCCCCTGGACGATCGATTGGGTATTCTGCACATCGACTGCATTTACTGGAAGCTTGCCTTGTAAGCGTTACTGAATTCACTGCGGGTTCAAGTGGTTTTTCGATCGGCTTTCCCAAATAAAGAATACCGAGAGCAATCCTAGCTCCCGGTATCAACTTTTCCAGTTCCGTTGTTGCGCGAGTAAATCCAATCAGGCTCAATGAAAGGAAAATTTGCCTCACGATTAAGCACAGCAGATCGTTATTGGTTAGCCTGTTCCAAAGCTGGATTTGTTGAAGCTCCAGCAATTTCTGCTAAGTTAATCTTGACGACTTTATTGCGAGCTTCTTGTACCTTCGGCAGGGTTAGCGTTAGAATGCCATCTTTGCATTCAGCTTGCACGGAGTCGTTTTGAATGGGTGCGGGCAAGGGAAGCACCCGGTGGAATTTGCCGTAGCGGAATTCAGAACGGACGCAGCCAGATTTCTCGTCTGTGTTTTCGCAGCGGCGTTCGCCAGAGATAGAAATTGCTTCGCGAGTCACTTGAACGTCAACACCTTTGGGGTCAATTCCAGGCAGTTGCGCTTTTAAGATGAAGTTGTCCCCAGCATCAGCCAATTCTAGAGCGGGCATCCAAGTGGCTTCTGAATTATTTCTCGTTGTTGCCCGTCGGTCAAAAACTTTATCGAGTTGCTGGCGGAGGGTTTCAATTTCCGTGAAGGGTTGCCAAGAGCGCATCAACATAATCTGTCACCTCAAAGATTGGTAATGCTTTATGAGTTTGTTTGGTTGAAGCTCATTGCTTACAGTTATTATGATGCCGCTTCCGCGCGTGGCAGGAACAGTCAGGAGAACCCCACTCTGTTGGTCGTATTTGCCCGAATAAGTGCGAAAGAATCAGAATTAATTGGCAGTGAAGAAAACCGTACAAAACTATTCCTAGAAACCGAAAAGTTGTGTCAACGCCATGATGACCCTGCGACCAGCGAACTCTGCATGGCGCGAGCTCACCCGCTGGTGCTGGCCGTTTTAGGTCGCAGAACTTCGACATTCAGCTTTAGTTTTTCTCCCAGCCACAAAGAATGTGTTGTGTGGTCTGCCACATCGTCCCCTGTTTCGGGATGGACGAGAATATTGAGATCCTCGCGGTGGAGCATCAACCAAGGAACGACTTTGCCAAACTCCGAGGGTGAAAACGCAACTTGATACATCGCTTGAGGGTGTGGCCCAATGGGTTTGTCGTGCCAACGTCCTAGCTGCACCTCAAACTGAGCCAATCCTTCGCGTACACGCGCAGCAGCATCACGGCTATCATTGTCAAAGTAAATATGTGCGTGAAAACCAACAATTTCGATGGTGTCTGCTTTCATGATTTTCAGTGGGGTATTATGGGGAGGTTCATTGCAGCCAAATCCAACAAAGAAGTATACCCTAGCTTATTAATTTTACCTGCGAGTAAACATTACTCTTTCACAATACCGCCTATATTTTAGGGTAAACCAATGACTCAAGAAAACAACTGGTTTGAGACAGCACGATTGGGAATGTTTATTCACTGGAGTCATAGCAGCCAGTGTGGGTACGAAATATCTTGGCCATTGGTGGGAGGCGTCTTTAGCTTGCCGTACTGCCAAGATGTCCCGGTAGCAGACTATCACCGCACCGCCCAAACTTTCAATCCGACTGAATACGACCCTCAAACTTGGGCTAATTTAGCGAAACGCTTGGGGATGCAGTATGTGATTTTGACGGCTAAACATCATGATGGATTTTCCTTATTTCATACCCAGGAATCCGACTTTTCTATCGAGTATGCGCCGTACAAAAAAGATATTGTTCGAGAATTTGTGGAGGCGATGCGGGCGGAGGGTTTGCGAATTGGGTTGTATTTTTCCTTGATTGACTGGCATTACCCTGACTACCCGGCTTTTACAGAAGCCGATAAACCGTATCAGTTTGGGAAATTCCGACAGCCGACGAATTCTCAGTGGGAGCGCTACCTTGAATTTATGTTCGCTCAAGTCAGAGAATTGTTGAGCAACTACGGAAAGATTGACTTGCTTTGGTTTGATGGCGGTTGGGAGCGAAAGCCAGAGCAATGGCAAGCTAAGCAGCTACATGAAATGATTCGATCGCTGCAACCGCATTTGTTAATCAACGATCGCCTCAGAGGATTTGGAGACTTCGATACCTGCGAACAATTCATTCCTCCCCAACCGCCTCAACGTACTTGGGAAGCTTGCCTAACTCTGAATGAAAGCTGGGGTTACAACCCGAATGACACCCAATTCAAGTCAGCTCGCCAACTTATTCATACCCTCTGTGAAGTTGCAGGTAAAGGGGGCAATTTGCTGTTGAATGTCAGTCCAATGGGTAATGGGCAAATTCAATCTGAACAATTGGATTTGTTGCAATTGGTAGAAGCATGGATGGCTGTTCATGCCCAGAGTATTGTAGGAACACAGCCTGGACTGGAACCTTGGCAATTCTACGGCCCTTCTACTCGGCTCGGCAATCGCTTTTATTTATTCTTGCTGATGAAGCCCTACGAGTCAGTAACAGTACGAGGTGTACCTATAAAACGGATTCAAGCCGTTTCTCAAGTCGCTGGAGGGGAATCATTACAATACTCAACTCGCTGTGCCATTGTCGATTCTATGTTAAGTGCCGATCCTTTTGGGGAGTTAACGATTCAAGTGCCTGAAGAAGCTCTCGATTCCTATGCTACGGTGATTGCAGTTGATATTGCTCCAGCCAACGATAACGATACTTAAAGCAAGATGTAACCAGTGTAGCGATCGCACTTCTTCACTTCCTACCCCAGTTGCCGATCGCATCCACCTCAATATCACTCAACACTTTGGCTTCCATCCCGTACAAATCATTCAACACAGCCTTGACATCGGGAAACGCGAAATACTCTGTCAGCTTACCAATGCGATAATTAAAAGCTTTGTACCGATGCTTGAAGTACAGCTCGACATTCCCCCGGTGTTCCCAAAGTCCCAGCAAATTAACAACCACATCCGAGTAATGCGCCCTCACATCCCGGTGTACCTCGGCGATTCTCTCCTCGATCGATCGAGTAGTAATTCCAATTTTGTAGAACGTTTGACCGTCCGCTTTGACTTCCAGAAAATAGAGCGCGTTCACCAGAATCCGACGAAGCTGTGCTCGATAAATCAGCAAATCAGCCCGCCGTTCGTCCAAGCAAGATAACCCCGCAGCTTCAGCAATTTCTACAGAACCTTCCAACTTAACTAACTCCGATAGCAGCAAGGGTTCTTGGACTTGGTTGAACAACGCCAGGGGAAGCGCTCCCACTGGGATTTTACCCAAGTCGGTAAAGTGATAAGTGCGATCGCCCGACGACTCCACCAATCCTTTGAGTTCCCACCGAAAGTTTACCAAGTCTTTGGGAATCGATCGCTTTTGAGCCCCGTACTCTTTCCACAGCACTTTCAACTGTTCTAATTCCTCGCCCTTGAGTTCGATGTTGAAATGCTCGTAAAGGGGCAGCGAGGGAAACGCTTTTGTCTTAATCCGCTGCGAGACTGGTTTACAACTTTCCTCAGTGTGCGCGAAGTGATGTTCTTTCACCGAACCCTTTTTTGCTGTCAATCCGCCACCGCAGTAGAGGCAAGTTAGCTGAGTTTTTCCGCGCACAGCTTCATCAATGCCCGTCAGTTCGCCACTGGGAGCAACACCAAATTTAAGCCACATTGTCAACAATTCTCCTTTGAGCCGGTTTTTGGAGATGCACCTGCTCCACACGATCGAGAATTGTAACAAATCCAGGGGTGAGGGCTTCTGCCTTGGGAAAGAAAGCGATCGGCATTCCATTTGGGATGCGTGACTGTCAATCTAAAATCTAAAATCTAAAATTGCTCGTCACCAGTCGGGAATTTCTTCAGGCTCCGAGTCTGATAGGCCTTGTGACAGTTGCTCTCTCGGTAACGGCACAGCGGGCAATTCATCCTCTACAGGGGGAAATACAGATTTCCCCGTGTAGGAAAGCATGGATAAAGAGGCGATCGCTCCTTTGACTTGCTCCGGCTTCACTTCTAAGTAGCGCTGTAACTGTTCGAGGTTGCTGTGACCGCTGATTTCTTGAATAATCCGCAGCGGAATTCCGGCGTTGCTCATCTGAGTCAGGGCCGTTCTCCTAAAACTGTGGGTGGATGCTCCCTCGATGCCGGCGCGATCGAACGCTTCTCTCAAAATCCGATCCGCTGAGTTGGGGTGCAAATGCTTCCAGTGGTGGTTCGGGTAGCGGCCGGGAAATAAATAAGTCTGACCCGCGTTGGGTTTCCAAGATGTCAGGAGACTTCGCAAATCTTCAATGACCGGAATCGTTCGGGTTTGGAGTTTTCCTTTGGTGTTGCGCTTGCGGAAGTTGATTGTAGGCCGGACTGTACCTCTGGCAGTGTAAATATCGATGACTTCTAAGGAACAAGCTTCAGCAATCCGACAAGCGGTGTAGAGACAAACTCCGAAGAGAGCGCGATCGCGTGAGGTTAGCAAACCTTCGTTGAACAAGAGTTCGATTTCCTCTTGCGTGAATATCTTGGCCTGCCCGTGTCCCTCTATCTTCATGCTTGGTGTATACTCGACCCGATACCACAAAGTTTGCCGCAAATACTGCATTGCTGCATCGATCGGGGGGATTTCTTAACGTGGTAGTCCAGTTCACGATGGCGTAGAATACACAGCATCGGTCGCTGGGTTGAAGACGGGACTGAACAAAATTAGCCCATTCCTTCGCTGGCCGTCATACAGCGCGATCGCACAAATTTGTTTGGTAAGCACGATTATGCTTTGCTTCGGCTGCTGTGGGGTAATGCTTTGAGACGAAAAAACCGGGGCCGCGACCAACAAGCCGTTACCGAAATGCTTGACTCTATGTTTTGATGTTTTTACTGGCTTGGATCAGTAATTCGTTGATTAGAGCTTGTTTTTGCCTGCCATCAAGTCGAGGAGTTGGCAGCGTTTGACTTTGTTTGTCTGTGGGGTTGAGTTTTGAGGTAGCGGCGATGACGCGGCAACGGCGAAGGGGAAGGAACCGGAATTTACAAATTCGGTTCCGCTAGAGCGGTTTATGTTGTGCTGGGATTCATTCATGGCGATCGCTTAACCTGGTAGAGTTTGATTGGGAGAGTGCGATCGCATCCTTAAAATCTGGTGAGTCTGTAATTCCTGTCTGGTTAGATCGGATTCATCAAGGGCTAGCTAGTAAGCTGGTGAGTTAGGTGCGATCGCATTTATCAGGAATATTTTTTTCTTAATATTAAGTATTTTTTCATGGGTAAGCTAACTCTGCCACAACTAGAACGACATCTGTTTGCCGCCGCCGATATCCTGCGGGGCAATATGGATGCTTCGGAGTTCAAAGAGTATATTTTTGGGATGCTATTCCTCAAACGCGCTTCCGATGTGTTTGAGCAACGTTATGACCAAATTCTACAAGACAATCTGGCACGGGGACGCACGCCAGAAGATGCGAAACTGAGGGCGGAAAATCCCATGAGTTACCAAGAGGCTTTTTTTGTACCGGAAAAAGCGCGATGGGCTTATATTCGCGATGAAGTACATGAAAAAGTAGCAGATGGATTAAATAAAGCTTTAGGTTCTCTGGAAGAGAAAAACCAAGCTTTAGCAGGAGTATTAGGTCACATTAATTTTAATCGTCAGGTGGGAAAGAGTCGGATTTCTGATACTAAGTTACGCGAATTAATTCAACATTTTAGTAAGTATCGATTACGAAATGAAGATTTGGTGTTTCCCGATTTATTGGGTGCAGCTTATGAGTATTTGATTAAAGATTTTGCTGATTCTGCGGGGAAGAAAGGGGGCGAATTTTATACGCCGCGTGAAGTGGTGCAGTTGATGGTGAGGCTGATGAAACCACAACCAGGGATGTCTGTTTATGACCCTTGTTGTGGTTCAGGAGGTATATTAATTCTGGCACAGCAATATGTTGAAGAGTGCGGCGGCGATGCCAGAAATTTAGCGCTTTACGGGCAGGATAATAACGGCGGTGTGTGGGCAATTTGTAAGATTAATATGCTGCTGCATGGGATTCGGGATGCGGATATTCACAATGATGATACGCTATTTAATCCCTTACATATTGAAGGCGGGGAACTCATGCGGTTTGACCGAGTAATTAGCAATCCGCCTTTTTCCCAAAACTATAGCCGTGAAGGGATGGCATTTCAGGGAAGGTTTACGCATGGATTTTGTCCAGAAACGGGGAAAAAAGCAGATTTAATGTTTGCTCAGCACATGATGGCGGTGCTAAAAGATAATGGGCTGATGGCAACGGTAATGCCTCATGGGGTGCTGTTTCGAGGGGGTGAAGAGAAGAAAATTCGCGAGAGTTTGATTAACAAAGATCATTTAGAAGCGGTAATTGGTTTGCCGCCAAATTTATTTTATGGGACGGGGATTCCTGCTTGTATTTTAGTGATGCGTGGCAGTAAAGATGCGAAACCTGCGGCACGTAAAAACCAGGTACTATTTATTAATGCTGATGCGGAATTTTATGCAGGTCGCGCTCAGAATTATTTGCGCCCCGAACATATTGAAAAAATTACCTGGGTGTTTGAAAATTTTAAGGCTTTACCGGGTTATTCGGCAGTGGTCACAAAGCAGGAATTAGCAGACAATGATTATAACTGCAATATTCGCCGCTATGCGGACAATGCGCCACCGCCAGAACCGCAGGATGTGAAAGCACATTTATTGGGAGGAATTCCTAAAGTTGAGGTAGAGGCAAAGCGTCCCTTGTTAGAGGCGCATGGATTCGATCCAACTAGAATTTTAGTGGAGCATTGTTAATGGATTATTTAGATTTTATTGCCTCTATTACGGAAAGAGGGCAGATTAAAACTTTTATTGAATCTGATGCTGGCGTTCAACAACAAGAAGGTAAGCTTTATAGTGTTTTTGCTGCTTGGTGGCAACTTCATGCACCTGATTTGGGCGAGTTGCCGAAAACGAAGAAGGTGATGGAACTGCGAGGGGAGTTTTTGCATTCGTTTGTTGATAGCCTGGAACCTGTAGGTTTACTTGACCGCTTCAAGGTGGCGGGAGTGGTGGCGAGTTGGTGGGAGGAAGTAAAGTATGAACTCAGAACGCTCTCGGAATCGGATTTTGGCGGGTTGGTTGATAGTTGGGTGGATACGATTCGGGATGCTTTAGAACAGGATGATGAGACGCAGAAAAATCAGACGAAATTCGACCCGCTCAATCATAAGCTGGTGCTGCGGTTGATGCCGGACTATCTGGAGGAAATTGCTGATGCTGAGGCGAGAATTGCTGAGTTAGAGCAGCTTAAGGTTGCGTTTGAAGGGGGGGAAGAGGCCCAGGAGGGAGAAGCCAGCGATGAGGAGGCGGAGGCGGTTAATTTTGCTAAGGAGTTGGAGACAAGGCTCAAGACTCTGAAAGGTTCGATTAAGGAGCCGAAGAAGGAAATTAAGGATTTAAAGAAGAATTCGCCCTTGTTGAATGCGGCTAAAATCGCAGAACTTGAGGCGACGGTTGAGCCGATGGAAGCGGAAATTGCCGAGATTGAGAAACAACTGGAACCCTATAAGGAAATTAAAAAGCAATTGAATGAAGCTAAGGGGATACTGAGGACGCTGAAGAAAGAAGTGGAGAAGCGTTTGTCGGCTAAACGTGCGGCGTTGACGGATGAGGATTGTCAGGGGTTGGTGTTGGCGATTTTCAAGGATGGCTTAATTGCTGAGTTGGAGCGATATGTCTCGGCTCACCGTCAGCAGGTTATTTTGACGGTTGAGAATTGGTGGGATAAGTATCGGGTGACGTTGCAGGATATTGAAGGGCAACGGGATGCGGCGCGTCAGCAGTTGAGTGAGTTTTTGAGTGGGTTGGGGTATGCGTGAGACTGTTGTTAAAACTGTGGAGTTTAAGGATTCGCCTCTGGGGAAGATTCCGACAGGTTGGCAGGTTGGAAGACTGAGTAATTTCTATGCTGTTCCCGCTCGAAATGGTTTATATAAATCTGCCCAATATTACGGTCGGGGTATTTTGATGATTCATATGTCCCAAATGTTCAGAGGCTTAGAGATTGATATATCCGATGCTGCCCGTGTAGAGGTTAACCCTACAGAACTGGAACGCTTCGAGCTAAAACCTGGTGATTTGGTTTTTGCCCGTCGATCGCTAAATCTAGAGGGAGCAGGTCGTTGTTCGCTAGTGCCTGAGCTTCCTGAACCAGTAACCTTTGAGTCATCAATCATTCGCGTGAGGCTATCTAGAGAGCAATTACGTCCTGCTTTTGCGAATTACTTCCTCAACAGTGAAATTGGTTTTCGGCTTCGATTACCTCTGATTAGACAAGTGGCAGTGTCGGGAGTCTCTAGTGAAGATATTGCTAGCATCCCCATCCTTGTACCGCCCATTCCTGAGCAAGAAGGCATTATTGAAATTATTAGCACAGTTGACGAGACGATCGCACATACCTCCTCTCTCATCGCCAAGCTCAAGCAGATGAAGGCTGGACTGCTGTACGACTTGCTGACACGGGGGTTACATGAGAATGGGGAATTGAGGGATGCGATCGCACACCCCGAACAGTTCAAAGACTCACCATTGGGACAAATTCCGAAAAATTGGTCAGTCTCATCAGTAGGTGAAGGCATAGTTAAAATTGAACAGGGATGGAGTCCTGATTGTGAATCAATTAGTACGCCTATAGGCGAGTGGGGAGTTTTGAAAACAACAGCAGTTGTCTGGGAAGGATACCAAGATTGTGAAAACAAACGTCTGCCAAGTCATCTACAGCCCGATCCCAATTATCAAGTAAAGGTAGGAGATGTATTGATGACAAGGGCTGGCCCCAACTCTCGCGTTGGAGTAGTCGCTTTGGTAGATAATACCCAAGGAAAACTAATGTTGTCGGATAAACTATACCGTCTAGTTCCCGGTGAAAATATTGAGCCAGAATTTCTAGTTTCTGCACTTTCAAGTTCTGGAACGCAAAACTATTTATCTAGGCGTAAAACAGGGTTGGCCGAGTCACAAACTAACATATCTCAAGACATTGTTCGCACTTTGCTAATTCCGCTTCCACCGTTAGGAGAACAGGAACAAATCACTAGCGTACTTGATAAGTATAATACTTGCATCCGCACAGAAGAAGCCTATCGCGAAAAGCTAAAACTCCAAAAACAAGGACTGATGCACGACTTGTTAACCGGAAAAGTGCGGGTCAAAGAGGCCGATAAATTCACCCCTGCAAGTGATACAGTTTAGCTAGTCGTGGGATTTTCACCCATTAAATAAGAGGAAATATCAAACCGTGTCTATCTGGCTTATTCGTCATGGTCAAAGTCAATCAAATGCAGGTTTGGCAACTATGGGGCCGCATGAAAACGCCTTAAGTGAATTGGGCGATCGACAATCAAAATGTATTCCAACCGCCGTTAAACAAATTCCAGACAAGATTGTGATTTCACCTTATCTGAGAACACAACTCACTGCTCAACCATTGATTGAAAAATTTCCACATACACCCGTGGAGGTTTGGCAAGTTCAGGAATTTACCTATCTGGGCCAACAGTTCGACCAACCAACCACAACCCAGGCTCGCAAACCTTTGAGCAAAGCTTACTGGGACCGGTGCGACCCTGAATATGTCGATGGAACCAACGCCGAATCCTTGATCCAACTGATGGAACGAGTCCGAACTACCCTGAACCAGTTACAACAACAATCCGGTTTTGTAGTTGTCTTTTCACATGGATTTTTTATCAAAGCAATGCTGTGGCAGATTTTGGCTAACCCAACGGTAATTGATGCCGTTGCCATGACTCGGCTTTTGGGATTTTCGCGAGGCTTTCGAGTACCGAATGCGTCAATTTTGCAGATGGAATTTGATTCCGGTGGGATACCTCACTGGAGTTCCTTCATTACCAATCATCTGCCACCAGAGCTAGAATCGGTAGCACCCGATGCAACTGTGGCGAGCGACGCAGGCGATCAACCCTCGTAACCTACCTTTACTGGAAAAATGCCCCAACTAACGCCAGAGTATATTTACGCTGAAAAGCCAACCATCGACCAACTTATCAGCATGGGTTGGCAGCATATCGAAGGCAGTTGGGATAATCCCCAAATTACCGATCGCGAGAACTTCAAGCAAGTCTTAATTGGCGATCGTCTAAAAACCGCCATCAAGCGCATCAACCTAGATGATAACGGCAATCCTTGGCTCGATGATACCCAAGTGAATGCCGCCGTGAGTCAATTAGAGCATCTGGGCGCACAAAGACTAATGGAAGCGAATCAAGCCGCTACAAAATTACTCCTCAAAGGCACCACTGTTCAGGGACAAGACGGCAAAGACCAAACCGTCCACTTCATCGACTTCGAGCATCCCTACCGCAACGAATTCCTAGCCATCAATCAATACCGAGTAGACCCCCCTTGGGCAACAGGCAAAGGGGGGTTTATCGTCCCGGACATCGTGCTACTCGTCAACGGCATCCCCCTCGTCGTCATCGAGTGCAAAAGCCCCAACCTCGATAACCCCATCACCGAAGCAATCCGCGATTTGTTGCAATATTCCAACCAACGGGGAAGCAGCCAACCCGAAGGCGCAGAAAAGCTATTCCACTACAACCAGTTAATGATAGCCGCCTCTAGAGGACGCGCAGCAGCAGGAACCATCGGCGCGAACTACGAGCATTATGTCGAGTGGAAAGACACCACTCCCTGCCCCCAAACCGAAATAGCCGCAGAACTCGGCGTTACTGAACTCAATTCGCGCCAAATGCTTATCGCCGGGATGCTACAACCCGCCAACCTCCTCGACATCCTGCGAAACTTTACCCTCTTCAAAACCAGCGACAGACGCACGATTAAACTCGCCCCCCGTTACCAACAATATCGGGCAGTCCACGAAGCCATCAGGCGACTCCTCCACAACCCAAGCCACACACAACACGGCACCGATGACCAACGTGGTGGAATCATCTGGCATACCCAAGGTTCCGGCAAAAGCCTGACAATGGTGTACTTGATACGGAAAATCCGCACCATCCCTGCCTTGCGCCGCTTCAAGATAGTCGTCGTTACTGACCGCACCGACTTAGAAAAACAACTGTCCGATACAGCCGCTCTGACAGGCGAACCCTTACAAAAAGCGAAAAACGTCAAAAAGCTAGAAAACTACCTCAAACAACCCGGTGCTGGCTTAGTCTTCGGAATGATTCAAAAATTCAAAGGAGGTGAAGACTCAGAAGAAGAAGAAAAAATTGAGCCTATGCCGAAAAATCTCAATTCTTCTGAAGATATATTAGTGCTAATTGATGAAGCGCATCGATCGCACGCCAGCACTCTCCACACGAACCTCTTGACAGCCTTACCCAATTGTGCGCGAATTGGTTTTACTGGTACTCCGATCGTCCAATCTGCCAAGAAAACGACCAAGCAAATTTTTGGTGATTTTATCGACCAATACAATATCCGCCAATCTCAAGAAGATAAAGTTACTTTACCGATTCTTTATGAAGGGTTAGAAGCCAGAGGTGCAGTCACCCAAGGCGATGACCTAGATAAACTATTTGAAATTGTATTTCAGGATAAAACCCCAGAAGAACGGGCGCAAATTAAAACTAAATACGCGACTAAAACCCAAGTTTGCGAAGCACGAGAACTGATTAAAGCCAAAGCTAAGAATATGCTGCGCCATTATTGTGATCGTATCCTTCCCGGAGGTTTCAAAGCGCAAGTTGTCGCCTCAACTCGCCTCGCAGCCGTCCGTTATCAAGAAGCATTTTTAGAAGCACAAATAGAACTGGTGCAAGAACTCGAAACTCGCGCCCCCATCCTGCGAAGTTTCGACACAGAAACCCTAGAAAACCTGGAGGATGCAGAAACTCGCTTTTTCGCCCAAGCATTACCACATTTAGAAACAATCCGCTGCCTAGAATTCGCCGCCGTCATTTCTGCCGATAAAGATGACGATCCCAACTGGAAGAAGTGGACTGATAAGAGTCAACAAGCAATCAATATTGACAAATTTAAAGATCCTTTAGCCAAAAACAGTTTAGCAGTTTTAATTGTTAAAAGTATGCTCTTGACTGGATTTGATGCGCCGTTAGAACAGGTTTTATATTTAGACCGAGGAATGAAAGAATATGAACTATTACAGGCTATTGCCCGCGTTAACCGCGTTCATGATGATACTAAAGAATATGGCTTAGTTGTAGATTATTACGGCGTGAATCTAGCAGAAGCTTTAGCAATTTACGAAAAGGTAGATACAGAAGCCGCCTGGTTTGATATTCGGGAAGAGTTGCCAAAATTGCGAGATAAACACCAGCTAGTCATTAATTTATTCAGCCAAAGCGGTTGCACGATAGACGATTTAGACGATTGTGTTGACGTGCTTAGGGACGATCGTCTCAGAGTCGAGTTCAACAATTATCTTAAAGACTTTCTCGACACCTTAGACACAATTTTACCCCGTACCGAAGCCCGTTCTCCTTATAACTTTGTCAAAGATGCAAAAAAAATGGGTCTAATTAAAAAATCTGTGGCTGACCTTTATCGAGATGAAAAACTAAACATTGTCAGCGCCAAAGAAAAAGTGCGGGCGTTAATTGACCAATATATTGAATCCCAAGGTATCGATCCAAAAGTTCCGCCTATTGATATTATGTCTCTGGATTTTAAAACTCACGTCCAGCGGCATCGGTCAATTAAAGCCCAAGCAGCCGAAATGGAATTTGCCGCCCGTTACCACATTGATATCCACTATGATGAAGACCCAGTTTATTACAAAAACTTGAGCGATAAACTGCAAGGAATCCTCGAAGCTTTCGCCGAAAACTGGCAAGAAAAAGTAGAAGCTTTGCGGAAATATATCGAAGAAATCCAAACAGGCCGCCAGACCGATGAAACCGGGTTAGACCCGAAAACTCAACTGCCATTTCTAAATATTTTAGGCGAACATTCTGACAAAAACCTCACCGAACTTGCAGCACTAACCGTCGAAATTGTCAACCACATTAGGCAAGAACTTCGACGGGTAAATTGGGACAGACCTGTCGTTCAAGAAGATTTAAGAAAGTGGATAGCCGGGTATTTAGATGATAAGGATGCAGTCAATTACGAACAATTAGAATCAGTAGCCGATAAACTGGTACAACTTGCCCGTAAAAATCGATCTCGCCTAATCTTATGACAACACTAACCTTTGGCAACCTTTCCTTTAAATTACGCCAGAGTGCCAAACGTCGCACGATCGGCATTACTGTCGAACGAGACGGTCAATTAATTTTGGCAACTCCCCCAGAAGTGCCAATGGAAACATTAGAAAAAGTCGTCAACGATAAGCGCTTGTGGATTCACAGTAAACTAATCAAGAAAGAATCTCTTAATCCTCCTACCTCTGCTAAAGAATACGTTTCCGGGGAAGGCTTTTACTATCTGGGACGCAGCTACAGCCTCAAACTGGTGGATGGCGTGGAGGGAAAGCCACCTTTGAGATTGTATCAAAGTCGTTTTGAATTACAGCGAGAAGCGTTGGCGCAGGGGAGAGAAGCTTTTATTCGATGGTATTGTGATCGCCTTTCGTCGATTTTAGATACACAAATTGCTGCTTTTGGCGATCGCCTCGAAGCTTCTCCCCGTTCCGTGCAAGTGCGAGATTTAGGCTATCGCTGGGGTTCCTGCGGGCGCAAGGGAGATTTATATTTTCACTGGCGAGGGGCGATGCTACCGCGATCGATGATTGAGTATCTGGCGATTCACGAAATGGTGCATTTGGTTGAGCCGCACCATAATCATGCGTTTTGGGATAGAGTCAAGCGGATTTTGCCCGATTTCGAGGAACGTAAGCGCTGGTTGGCGGAGAATGGAGTAAATTATGACCTTTAGCGAATCACAGGCGACGGCATCTATCTATAGATTGGTGCAGCGAAGTCAGAAAACTAGCATTGAGAAGCCAATGAGTTCACACTGCATTCGGCAAACCTTCGCTTTCACCCTTAGCTCTCCCACATTTTTGTGAGCTTTTTGTGTGATAGGGCCGAGACACGGGGGTAAATGAGCAATCGTACAGAAACTTACATTAAGGCTGAAAGTTTTACTGGATAAGCATAGATTATTTGGTACAGGTTTATAAGAGGCGATCGCAATATTCAAAACGGCTAATCAAATCCTTAGCGTAAGTTTCTGTACGATTGCTCAGTTCACCGCGCTTTACCCCTGATTGGGGTGCGATCACTTTGGGGTTGAGGGAGGGGTGGTTGGGGCATATTATTCACGCTTAGAACTGCTGAGATGGCATTGCATTTAACAACTTATTGATAATCACAGATTTTTTCCGTAATTTTGGAAAAAAAACGAAGAAAAGATGGACACTTTTTAAGTTTGTCAAAATTAGATATCTTATTTGCAATTTTCTCTGCATCATAAAGGTTGTTATAAACTCTGCCAGTATTTTCTTTAAATAGCTTCGTCAAAACCTTTTTTGGATTTGTTTCTCCCTTCGGTTTTTTTCTTATATTTACAGGATGCGTTGGAGTTGATAAAACAGATGATAGTGCAGATAAATCGTATAAAAGCCATTCTTCAAGTTCTGCCTCAATACATATAAGGTAAACATTATGGGGCGGCACTTTTACATTTGCATTTTGAAGAGAACTTTGAATTTCTTCACAATCTTGTGTGCGACAAGGCCTCTGCCCTTTTTCACGCCATGCTGGATAAAGATCCCAAATGATAAGAACTAGATCACACCCTTGTTCGATTAGTAGACTTGCCGTAGTGCCACAGTTATCAATTAAATCCCGCTTATTGCCTAGAGGTATCGACCGAATATCTATATTAGGATTAAGCTGACGAGCAAACCTTTCACATACTTTCAGGTCTGAACCTTGAGGGCCACCCTCAGTAATCATGCCTATTTTCATAGTCTTATTTCCCACTTAACTGCCCCATTGTATAAAGTTTGCCAAGACTAAATTTCTCAGTCCAAGCTTTTAGAGTTTCTTTATTAGCAGGGCGAGTGAATATAGGTTGTCCATCGCTATCCCGTTCAACTAGAACAAGATGTGATAATTGCAATAGGTCGAGCAGATAGGGTGAATGAGTAGTAATAATGACTTTGGATATACCAGATTCAACAACATTACGAATTTCTTCCACAATTAGATGAATGGTGCGTGGGTCGAGTCCATTTTCAATTTCTTCAATAACTATTAGTGGTGGAGGCGTAGGATGTCGCAATACTGCTAAAAGTGCTAATACACGAAGTGTTCCTGTAGAAAAAAGCCAACCAGGGATTTTAAAATTAGATTCTGTTAGTTGTAGATAAACATTACGCTCTAACTCAGATGTAATGTTTGCTTGTAAATCACGCGCATAAGGTAAAACATATTGCAAGGACTCGACAATCCCATTAAAAGCTGATTTATCTTGCTTATAAATACCCAAAAGATATTCAGCAATATTAGAGCCATCTTTTTCTAAGTTTATTTGCCCACCCGATCGTCTCTGTGGTATCGGCTGCCCCATTCTATTAGGATTAAAATTAAGAAACTGCCATTTATTGATATCCGAATACAAATTAATATGTAATTGATTATCGCAAAAAGGAGAAATGATGGATACATCATCTGATAGGGATATTTCAATTGGCAAACTGTTATTGGGATCTGCAAAATGATAAGCCATTGTTCTATTTTCAGAACGTATTGCTGAGTCTTTCTTAGAAGTTAATATTTCCTCTTTTTGAATAAAAATTTCATTAAAATTAGATGTGCTATTTATGCTCATAGTGGCACGATATTTCTGCCAAGAGAGATCAAACATAGTTGAATGGGATTTAACTATGGTTTTAGATGTACGTCGAACGGTTTGATTTCTGATATGTTCAAACCCTCGCCAAGGAAGCATAGCTTCATGCAAACCAGATTGGACAATATTTTTATATGTTTCTAAGGCTTCAATAACACTGCTTTTACCAGAGCCGTTATTGCCAATAAAAACTGTCAGGGGCGTAAGACGAATAACTTTACTATCGCGAATAGCTTTAAAGTTTTTGATGCGAATTGATTTAAGCATAACTATTTACCTAATTAATCCTCTTTCAACATCACGATAAGCATTGAGAGCAGCTTGTTTGACTGGCTCTGTAACAATGGGAAAAGTAGTCAAGATATATGCAAACTCCTCTTCAGTTAGCCCGTAAATATGGGCAATCATCCCGTCAAGTTCGGCTCTAAGCTTGCCTCTCTCGACTTCATTAGTTACCCCGTTCCTATGTGAACCTAGTCCGACTTCTTTAGCAAGTTCATCAAATTCTGGTGTAGTACAAATTAGCTTAGCAGCACGTTCTACGATTTCCTCAAACCAGCGATCGTCTTTTTGGAGTCGAGGAACTGGGAGTTGGTAGATGTAAAACATATTGATGTTAGCTGATACTTGTTGCCGTATTGAGTAGTCTACACAAAAGCTATTAAGAAAAGAACTTATAACTAGCAGTTGGCTAATGTCTTTAGGTGATGAAGAAAGATTGAGCGAGTTTCCAGCAAATGAGTTGGTTGGAATTGTAGAGGTAATTAATGTTCGTTCATTTGTACTGCTGGCGATCGCTCTATAAGCTAATCTATAACCTTGATAATTTAAATTTTGTCCTTTATCGGTTTCCTTTTTACCTAATAAAGATTTTCTTGCCTCTTTCTCATCAACCCAATAACGTGGTTCTGCAAATTGATGAGTAAATTGATGAATCATTTTACCTTCGTAAAGAGGTAACATTCCTTGTTCTCTATCTTTGTGAAAAAGGAAAGCATCATCTGTCATGTTAAATTCTCTATGAAGCTCAAGATTCCAAGCGTTACTAATATTCTCACCAAGTAATGGATAATGTAGCATTTTTTTAGCAATTTGAACATCAATATCATTCTTAAATTCCATGATTGACAATGAATCAGGTGAAAGTTTGCGAATGAGTGGTATATCTAGTCGAATATCATCGGGAGTAGGGAAATTGCATAACTCAGAGACATCATGACGCATAAAACGAGTAGGAAAAGACTCAGTTCTACCACCTTTCTCAAAAGTTAGAATAATGAACTTGAAACTACGATGTACACTTTCAAATATTTCTTTGCGATTCTCAAAGCAGAATAAACCAGTTATTTGTGTTTCATTAAATAAGCTTTCTCTCAACTTTTTTGCGCCCAAATCACTATATATTCCGCTTGGAATAACGATTCCACATTCGCCTTTATCACGCAATAGGTTTAAACATTGTTCCAGAAAAAGTTTATATAGATTTACATCTTTGCCATGCCGTTTCCCATTAATAACAGGAACCTGATTATTGTATTGCTCTGCAAATCTAAAGTATTGACGTTGATGAGTAAACTTGCTTTGATATTCAAGCCATGCAGTTTCAATTTCTTTATCATTAAGCAATCGTTTTAATTCATCTTCAAAGTCCTTGATATGCATCTTTTTCTTTGAAACCAAGTCGCTGTATTGGGTAAAGAATTCTTTTGCGTTTGGTTGAAATGTTTCCCAGGGCGGGTTGGTAATAATTGCGTCAAATCCACCTCTAGCAAACACCTTGTCAAAGTGATAGCCCCAATGAAACGGCTCTAGGGTGTGGATATCGTTGATGTTTAGAATACGTTTTTTAGGCTTGCCTGTTAGCTGTGCTTCTTCATACTTGATACCTATAGCCTTTCTCAGAAAGATGAGGTACAATAACAGCAGTGTGTAAACCAGTTAAAAATATTTGACGATGTAACTTGTCCGAACGCAAACTCGATGGCTTTTCCTAACTCTTGATAATTAGTAGTCTTGATAGAACGGAGAATGATTTTAAGTTTTGACCACAGATTCTCAATTGGTGAAAAATCTGGTGAATAAGGTGATAAGTATATTAATTTTGCCCCGGTTTTTTCGATCGCTTTTTTCACTTCTTCTCCCAGGTGAATAGGACAATTATCCATCACCACACAAGCACCTTTCCAGAGTTTTGGTACGAGTTTTCTGATGATAAAAGCTTCAAAGGTAATTGCATCAGTTCCACCTATTAAATTAACCGATGTTAAGATTTCATTGACTGACATTGCTCCAATTATGGAGACATTTTTGCCACGTTTAGTTGGTTTTGAGCCCTTAGCCCTTTCACCTCTTAAAGACCGAGCATATAACCTAACCATTGCCAAATTAACTCCGGATTCATCAATGAATATTAAGTCTTTCAAACTAATCTCTTTAATTGTTTTCCAGAACTCACATCGCAGGATTTGAACTCGCTCTGTGCCTTTGCCTGAAGGGAAGAGAGTTTTTTTTTGACAGTAATGTCTAAGAGTTTTATCATTCTTCCTATTGTTGCTCTACTAACGGAAAATCCAATTTTCCCATAAAGTAAATAACGGAGTTCTTCAAGAGTCGCATCATTGTTTGCTTCCACCAATTCCGCCAAGATGAGTAGTTGCTCCGCATTCAGTTTGCCCTTGACTCCACATCTGTCAGTTTTCGGAGTAATGTTTTTTGTTTCACGATATTGTTTAAGCAATTTTTGTACAAAACTTAGAGCCACAGAAAAACGCTTAGCTATTGCTTTTTGTGAGATGGGTTCAGTATGATAAGTATCTAGGATTTTTTGCCGAAAATCAATCGAGTAAGCTTTCATTTTTAACAATGTATGATGTTTGGTACAAGTAAACGTGTTGTGAGTCAAGCAGATCGTGCTTTCAAAAAAATGTTATGATGTGTGGTATCGCTTTCGCGTGGCTTTACTCAACCATATAATTAGAGTTCATTTGAGCTGATTTTCTCTGTTTGACCCTCACGAGTGAGTGTCAGTAACATGATACCTCATCTTTCAGAGAAAGGCTATATATTGATATCGCTCGAATTACCAAAACGTTGTAGGGGCGGGTTCACAAACCATACATAACAATGACCGACAATTCATATAAACCCGCCGCCACCCCACCGTAAATCTAAACGTACATTTGGCTTGTTTGTTGGGTGGGGGCGGGTTTTTGAAATTGTTTTTTTTGGGGCGATTATTGTTGGTGAACCCGCCCCTACAAATCTATCAATTACCAATTATCAATTACCAATTATTCAGAATAATCCCGATCGCTACAAAAAACTTAGTATTAGGGCGTAGCGTGAGTTATACTCCTACTGGAAAGACTGTGACTGTCAAAAAATCTCGAAATCAAAGTTTATGAGCAACACTTCCCCGCCTCAACCAGCCGCCAACAATCCCGCCACACAAAAACTCAGTTTCTCAACAAAATTAGCTTACGGTGCCGGCGACCTCGGCCCGGCAATTACCGCTAATGTTTTGGCATTTTACCTTTTAATTTTCTTTACCAATGTCGCTGGTTTACCTGCCGGCTTAGCCAGCAATATTTTGGTAGTTGGCAAGGTTTGGGATGCCATAAATGACCCGATTGTGGGGGTTTTGAGCGATCGCACTTCTCATCCTTGGGGCCGCCGATATCCTTGGATAATATATGGTGGCATTCCCTTCGGCATATTCTTCTTATTGCAGTGGATTGTACCTAGCACTGATCACACAGTGTTATTTTGGTACTATGTTGCGATCAGCATTTTGTTCAACACCGCCTACACGGCTGTCAATCTTCCCTACACTGCCCTGACTCCAGAACTTACTCAAGACTACAACGAACGCACTAGCCTTAATAGTTTTCGATTTGCTTTCTCCATTGGCGGCAGCATCCTTTCATTAATCTTAGCCCTAATTATCTTTCGTGTATTTGAAAAGGACCCGAATCAACAATATTTAGTATTAGGTGCAATCTGTGCAGTTATCTCTGTCTTGCCTTTGTACTGGTGCGTTTTGGGAACTCGCAAGCACGTCGCAGCCCAACTATTAGAAAACGCCGAACTCGATAATTCTACATCCTTGCCACTGAAAGAACAGTTGCAGATTGCATTTAGCAATCGCCCTTTTTTGTACGTCATTGGAATTTATCTTTTTTCTTGGCTGGGAGTGCAGTTGACTGCTACTATTATTCCCTACTTTGTTGTTAACTGGATGCAACAGCCGCAGTACGTTTTTAGCTTGGTGGCGATCGCAGTTCAAGGCACTGCATTAATCATGCTATTTGTTTGGAGTAAAGTCAGCGAGAGATACGGCAAAAAAGCCGTATATTTTATGGGCATGAGTTTGTGGATTATTGCCCAAGCTGGACTGTTTTTCCTCCAACCAGGACAAGTATTGCAGATGTACTTATTAGCAGTCATGGCAGGTATCGGAGTTTCCACGGCTTATCTAATACCTTGGTCGATGATACCGGATGTGATCGAACTCGACGAACTGCAAACAGGAGAAAGACGCGAAGGCGTTTTCTATTCGTTTATGGTACTGCTGCAAAAAATCGGATTGGCAGGGGGTTTGTGGTTGGTAGGCCAAGCATTAGAAGGAGCTGGATTTCTATCTACAGTTCCGGGACAGCCTGCACCCGTACAGCCAGAGTCTGCACTGTTTGCGATTCGAGTTGCGATCGGACCTCTGCCCACAATTGCTTTAATTGCTGGCATGATTCTTACATACTTTTATCCCATAACCCGCGAAGTTCATGCAGAAATATTGTTGAAGCTGCGAGAAAGAAAAGCACAAAATCAGTAAGCCTTAATAAGGAGTAGTTGGTAATTAGTCAAATCTAAAAATAACCACTACCAATAGCTGATCCGAGCGAGATCAATAGCAATCCTCCCATCTTGTGCAAACTCTTTTTGTATTTAACAATGTGTCATCTTCTTATTGCATCGGTTAATTCAAAAAAAGTCCGTTGCGCGTTTACCGAAAGGATTGCTATAGCTTGCTCGGAGCGCGAATAAAAGCGATAGTTTTAGTAATAGCCCCGGAACCCATAAACCTAGTTTTTTTATGAAAATACATAAATCGCCCAGCGCCATCCGCCTCGGTAGAAAAACCGCGAAGGCTTGAGTTGTTCGAGATGTCGATCGAGCTTGAGAACACAAATCATTAAATTTTATGTCGGTAACGCACTATAGAGATGAGTTGGTGATATAATTTGCACGGTTAGTTAAGTCTATATACTTAATCAGTCATCCAGCTCCTCAAAAAGTTTATAATTAAAAGAAGAAACAGATTTTTATCGGAAATTGATTCGATTAGTTGCCGTTACAAAAAATCTGCTGAATGTGGCTAATTATATCTACATGGGAAATGCAAAACTTTTTAGCCGGTCAGTTAGCGTGTAAGTTAACAAGTGCTTCTGCCGTGGACTGCGAACCGAAAAATGGCATAGAGGGCAAACCAATACCAGCCCCAGCCGCGGCTGAGGTGTTCCGGTCAATTGTAAAAGTTTGGTAAAGTTATTGAACCCCCTGTCGCGAAGCTGAGCGACACCTGAAAAACTTTGCTTCGCCGCCCGGAAACCCCACATACAAGCACAAGGCAGCAGGCCCCAAAAGCAGTCTTATATAACTCTCCAGCAGTTGTAAAAGAACTTTTGGCGCTGGCATAGCATAGGGATTTAGTTATTTTTGTATACTATGTGAAAGTAGTGAGAACTATTAGAAGGAAGTGGGCTCGACCAACCAATAATTTCGTGTGATATCCTTAAGCCAATGCTCAAAGTATCAACCCGAAGGCTCGCAGAAGAAAGCTGATTTTACCCACAAAATATCCAAGAGGTCAACATGGAAAGAGAACAGGACGCTCATATCGTACCCATTAGCAACCAGAGCCGACAGGTGCAGCAATTTTCCGTTGACGAGGGAGAAGAGTTAAGCGCGCAGCCTCAGAAAGGATTGAATCTAAAGCCGTTGTTGAGGACTTTTCAGCGACAAGCCCTAATCATTATTGGGATTATATGTCTAGTAGGTGGTGCAGCTTATTATCAGATCAAGGGAGGCAAGAAAACATATCAAGGCGATTTTCGGCTGCTAGTGGAACCCGTGACAACGGAGGCCAGAATTGCTGATCCCTCTGCCCTCGCCAATCGCGCCGAGGGGGGGGCAGTGCCTAATCGAGATTTTTTTAGTTTGGACTACGCAACTCAACTTCAAATTCTCCAGAGTCCTCAGATGCTGTCGGCTATTGTTAAACAAGTCCAAAAACGATATCCAGAAGTTACCGAGGAAATTCTTCAAAAAGGATTAGTCGTTTTGCGGCTGGGAGAAAATCAGATGACGCTGACTAAAATTTTGGAAGTTCGCTTCATGGGGGCTGATCCTAAATTAGTTGAGTTCGTTTTACAAGAAACTAAAAAGAAATATTTAAAGTACAGTCTTGATGAACGCAAGACTCGCATTGGTGAAGGTGTAAAATTTATTGAAGACCAGCTTCCGGGACTCAATAAGCGCGTAAACAGCCTGAAATCGGAGTTACAGGTGATACAGGAGAAGCAAAAGATTACCAATCCTCAAGAACAAGGCGCGCAATTAATCCAGCAAGTTCGTACCGTAGAAACTTTAGAGTTAGAAACTCAAAGGCTACTGCAAGAACAGAAAACGCTGTACGCTAACTTGCAAAAACAATTAGATTTTACACCAAATGAAGCTATTGCCGCTTCAGCTTTAAGCGAAGAACCTCAATATAAAGAGTTGTTGACCAAGGTTAAGGAAGTAGAAGGTCAGATTGCTGTAGAAACAGCTCGTTTTAAATCAGCTAACCCTATAGTGGAAGCTTTAGAGCGCAAGCGGGCAAATTTAGTAGCTTTGCTCAACCAGCAAACTGATCGAATTTTGGGGCAAAATTTAGTAGGCACCCAAGCCAATTCTAAAGTTCAGAATTTTCAAAATTCTATTCGCATAGGCTTGATTAAACAATTGGTTGATACTGCTAACCAAGTTGAAGTCTTAGAAGCTCGCCGTCAGGCTATCAGCCAAACTAAAAACAATTTAAACCGACAAGCAACAGAATTCCCCACCATAGCCCGCCGCTACAACGAACTGCAACAGCAATTAGAAGTAGCCGCCCGCACCCGCGATCAACTTTTAAGCCAGCGGGAAACTCTGCGCGTCCAAGCAGCTCAAAGCCAAGTACCTTGGGAAATAATTTCTGAACCACGGATACCGCGAGATCCTAAGGGCAACATGATTCCAGTTGCCACGAAAGCTAAAAACAAATTGGTGATGGCAGTTGTTGGGGCGCTAGTTTTGGGTCTGGGAGCTGCTATCCTCATTGAAAAGTTCCGCAATATTTTCTACTGTGCTGATGACGTTAAAGATGGGGTTGAAGCGCCTTTATTGGGAGCAATTCCTCTTGACAAAAATGCTAGAAAATTGCAGCCTTCTATTGCTAATGCCTATGCTTATCTGGAAGGAAAAGAGGGTAATAAGAAAAATGCTGCGGAATTTATAGAAGCTTTTGACTCTCTTTATACTAATATCCGCTTTCTTTCTTCAAATCGAACGATTAGCTCTTTGGCAATTGGTTCGGCTACAGTTGGCGAAGGCAAATCTACCGTTGCTTTAAACTTAGCTCACGTGGCCGCGCTGGCGGGTCAGCGAGTGCTGTTAGTAGACGCGAATTTGCATTCGCCCAGCCTGCACTTGCTGTTGGAACTGCCTAATGTCAAGGGATTGAGCAACTTGCTCGACCATAAAAACGAACCAAATGAAATTATCCAGCGATCGCATCTAGTAGATAATCTTTTTGTATTAACTGCTGGTCTCCCTGTTCCCGGTACTGCCAGACGGCTGGCATCATCTGGGATGCAGTATGTAATGGAAGAACTTCAGGCAAAATTTGACTTAGTTATCTACGATACGCCGCCGCTGGCGGACAGTAAAGATGCGAATTTTTTAGCGGCGCGCACCGATGGCATACTGATGGTTGTAGCAATTCGCCAGGTTCCCTTTTCTTTAGTCCAAAAAGTTTTCAGTCAATTAGAAAATTTTGGCATACCATGCTTGGGCACAGTTGCGAATCATGCCCCTAAACGCAAGAAGTATCCAGCATCAAGATCATCAGTTGTTGAAGATAAAAATGAATATTTGAATTTGACACCAGCACCGTCTCGTATCCGCAAACTAGCTCCCAAAAAAGAGTGACACCCAACAAAGCTGAGGGAGCATCTCAATGAAAGCACCCAAGCTAGAAATTGCAGACAGGAGACAGGAGATAGGAGCCAGGAGCCAGGAGCCAGGAGGAAAGAGTCAGAAGGAAAGAGCAAGAAGAAGTGTTTTTACAAATATGAGATGCTCCCAAAGCTGACCCCCAAAAAAAGGATACAAGCCTCCGACAGGAGTCATGGAACTCCCAAAATTTTAGACTCTTGTTCAATCTCCCAGATTCGTCTGTGGAGTAAATCGAAAATCTCAAATCGTTCGACGCTCGCGCGACTTGACGCTCGCGCTCGCCGAACCTCTTAGGCCGAAGTCTAAAATCTAAAATCTAAAATCTAAAATTGACTGAGGGCGGGCTAATTTCCATCCGGGTTGGTAGGAAATGTGACTATAAAATTAGTCCAGCCATTCCTGCTTTCAACCTCAATTTTTCCCTGCAACTGTTCCACAAGTTTTTGAACCAAAGCTAAACCCAAACCTGTACCTCCTTGTTTCCAAGGATCGGCGTTGGGAACTCGATAAAATTTCTCAAAAATTCGAGGCAATTCCTCTATGGAAATCGACGATTGATTGCTGAGTGTAAATTGGATTTCTGAAGCCACAGCACTTGCTTGTCGCGAATTTGTCCTTTGTCCTCCTTGTTCGCCATCGCCGTTTTTGCACTCGACTTTCAGAGAAATTTCGCCGTCATTAGCCGTATATTTGCAGGCATTGTTGAGGAGTTCGGCTAAAATTCGTCCCAAACTAGCGCGGTTGGAACTGATCGTGGGGAGATGCCGGTCGCACTCTACTCGCAAATCCTGGTGGCGGTCGTGGGCCCGGGTGTAAAACGGGTCGATAATAGTAGGCAGCCAGACTTCTAAGTTTACTGGTTCGAGGTCGATCGGACAAGTTGCGGCTTCGAGCCGCTGCAAATCTAGCAAAGCATTAATCAAATCTGTTTCTCTAGTACATTCTGTTTCTAAAATTTCTAGATAAATCTGGCGTCGCTCTAGTGTGGGAGAAATTCTCAACATATGAATAGCCATTTTTATATTAGCTAAAGGCGTCCGCAGTTCGTGAGAAACTGTGCTGAGAAATTCATCTTTGAGGACGTTTAAATGCTGGAGTTCGTGAACTTTTTGCTGCAACTCGGCCGTGCGTTCTTGGACTTGGCGTTCGAGGTCGGTGTTGAGATTTTGGACTTGCTGATAGAGTTGGGCTTGCTGAATGGCGATCGCGATTTGAGTTGCCAGTTGCAGCAGCAAATCCACTTCCGAAGGTTGCCACTGACGGGATTGGGAACACTGATGGACACACATCATCCCCCACAAATTGCCGTCTTGCAAAATTGGTACAATCAAATAAGCTTTGATTTGCGCTTGCTGGAACCGCGCATATTTTTCGGCGAGCAAACAGGCTTGGTCGATGTCGGGGACGGCATAAATTTCCTGTTCTATCACCGAAGCAGATTCTTGCCAAATATTATCCGGCATGATTTCTCCTAAGATTGAAGGCCAATTTTCGGCAACGGATTCTGCCACTATAATGCCGTAATTGCTGGACTCTAAATGCAGGATTGCTACTCGGTCAGCTTGCAAAACTTGGCGAACTTCATCGACACTGGCGTTGAGAATTTCTTCCAGGTTTAATGATTGGTGAATCCGCAAGGAAATGTGATTTAACAGCCGATCGCGCTGCAATTGTTCGTGGAGTTTTGCAGTCCGTTCCCGCACCTGCTGTTCCAGTTTGGCGTTGCGGCTTTGCAGCAGTTCCACTTTTTCGGCTTGCAGTTGATAAACCGACTGCTGCAACTGTTTGACAACTCGGTACATTTCGGTGGGGTCGAGGACTCTGAGCAAGCTGGTCTGAGTAATAATTCCCAACAGTTCTCCCCGCCCCCCGCACACGACCAACCGCTGCACTTGTTGCTGCTGCATTTCTTTGTGCGCCGTCCATAGGGAATCGGAAGGTTGAAGAAATTGCAGGGGAGTTCTCATGACTTTTTGAGCTGGGGTTTGCTGGAAATTTAGTTCGAGAAACTGTGCCTGCACCAGGTCATATTCGGTAATTATTCCCAGGGGTTGGTGAAAGGAATAGTGAAAAATGGAGGTATAGTCATCTTTGGGCTTCTCCATTGTTAATTCTTTGTTTTTTGTAATCACTACGCAACTGACTTGATGCTCTGACATCAGTTCGGTTATGCTCAGCAGCGAGGCGGTGTGAGGCGCTGTAATTGGCGTAGTCATTAATTCTGCTACCCGCCGCAATTTAAGAATGTTTGAAGGCTGCAATACTTGGCGAATTCTTTCCCGTGTCAGCACTCCTAGCAAGTGGCGAAATTGATTGACGATCGGCAAATAGCGAATCTTGTGCTGGCGAAATAAGGATAAGGCGGTAAACACGTCTTGGTCATCGGATTCTGTGAGGGAAACCGACACCGGGGACATCACTTCGGAAATTGGTATTTTGTGCAGGGCTACTTTGTGCTGGTTGTCTATTGTGCCAGAAGCTATCAGCCTCACTAGGTCGGCGGGAGTTAATATGCCGATTAACAGTCCGCGGCTGGGGTTGTCGGATAAGTTGCCTGTGGTAATAGTCTGCTGGTTCTGCACGACGAACACGCAGCGGGCCCGCACCTTTTCCGGCGTGGATGTTTCGGTCATCCCCCCCCGGTCTGAGGGTACAGGTGTTTTGACGAGGGGACAACTGTTTTGCAACTGACTCATCAGGGCGATCGCCACTGCTAAGGAAGTTTCTGGCCCGGCAGTGAGGGGGTAGCGATCGATCGCTTGTTCTAAGGCTGAGGAGTAAAAGGGCGGGTGGTAGAACGGCATAGTGGATGGCAGGTTGTCAGAGGGCGGCTAACTATCGGGCAAAGCCTTAGGGAACGGCAGAAACACCTCGCCTGTGCTTGGGATTTAAATAATAAACTTTCTCATTGATTATTTCCACGCAATCTGAGCTTTAGATTAATCGTCTCACTAATCCGCAATCTTACTCATCTCAAATTCGCAGGGCGGTTTTTACTGCCTGCTTTTCCCCTGAGACTCCCCTATAATCAAAATAACCCGAATGTAAAGTTTTACTACAAGATTTATCCATAATGACAACTTTAAGCTTAGAGCAAATTGCAGCCAAGTTAGAAAGCCAAAATTCAGCCGATCGAATGGTGGCTTTGGCCAACTTGCGGAACGTGCCTGCTGCAGAGGCGGTGCCTTTGATTAAAAAGGTGTTGAACGACGAAAGTTTGCAGGTGCGATCGATGGCTGTGTTTGCTCTCGGGGTCAAACCGACAGCAGAGTGCTATCCTATTCTAGTCAAATTGCTAGAAACTGACCCGGATTACGGCATTCGCGCTGACGCTGCGGGTGCTTTGGGCTATCTCGAAGATATCAGAGCTTTTGATGCTTTGGTGCGGGCTTTTTACGAAGATACTCAATGGCTGGTGCGCTTCAGTGCTGCTGTTTCTCTGGGAAATCTCAAAGATCCCCGGGCCCGCGATGTGCTGCTAAAAGCTCTCGACAGCGAGCAAGTGGTGATCCAGCAGGCGGCAATTTCGGCTTTGGGGGAAATTAAAGATCTTGGGGCGATTGATCGCATCCTCAATTTTGCTCAGTCGGAAGATTGGCTGATTCGCCAGAGGCTGGCTGAAGCTTTGGGCAATTTGCCGAGTGTTAAGAGCGTTTCGGCTTTGAAATATTTAGAAAAAGATAGCAATTCTCAAGTATCTCAAGCGGCAACAATTTCTCTCGATCGCTTGTCGAAAGCAGAAGCGTGACATAAAACTTTTAGTATGTTAAAAAACCCGGTTTATTCAATAAACCGGGTTAATCCGTATGTTAGCAATCTTAATAAAATTTATAGAGTATTCAGTAAAACCCGAATGTATTATTTAAGCTGCGAGGCTAAATCGCAAGTTAAAATAGTTGTCGATCTCCTTTAACCCAAACTAACCATGAATCAAGCGCCCAATCCCTTTAACTCAAATCCCTCCAATCCGCTAGACCCCTTGGAGCAAGAAGTTGACGAGCAAGGTGAAGCATTGCCGAAACAGTACCACCCGGCAACTAAAAAAACTCTGCAAAAAGTCTTTATCATCCTGGTAGTTGTTGGGGCCATCATTGGGGGAATTCTATCTATAGGGGTGATTTCGCTGATGCAAAAGGCCGGACTCACTGATGTGCCGGCCCGGGTACAGACTCCGAAGTAATCAAGTCCGAAGGATCTGTCGATTCTGAATGCACTGATTTTCTGGGATGAAGCTTGAGAAACTATGATGTTTTGTATGGATGTTTTCTAAATAATTGATGCTTAAAAATTCTACGGCTGCGCCCGATCGCATTTCACAGCGACAGATTTCGGAAAAACTTGTCTCTGCAGGCTTTCACGCTCTTTCTGACCCCCTGCGGATTCAGATTCTGGAGTTGCTGCGGGAACAGGAGTTGTGCGTTTGCGAATTGTGCGATCGACTTTCTGTCCCTCAGCCTAAACTCTCTTTCCACCTCAAAACCCTAAAAGAAGCCAGTTTAGTCCGCAGTCGCCAAGAAGGCCGCTGGATTTACTACAGCCTCAATTTAGCTCAGTTTGTCGCCCTCGAACAGTACCTCGCCGAATACCGCCGCTTCAGCCAGATCCTGCCGGCGCGCCCCTGTTCTGACGCAGATTAACCCATCAACATTTCTTAATGTGTTTATTGCCTGTTTGTCTTCCCTCATACTTGACATATCAAATTTTATTGATATGATTCCAGTGTACCCCTTAGTTATGGCATTGGGTGAGGTCAATGAACCCAGCAGAAAAGCCCAAGGTTTTCGCACTAAGTATAATTGCTTTGACCATAGGTGCGATCGGGCTTCTCAACTCCTGCGGACAAGTCCAGTCGCCAGAATCGCAAAGCATTAAAATAGACGGTTCCAGCACTGTGTATCCAATTACGGATGCGATCGCGAAAGAATATCAAAATACCAATCCCAAAAAAGCATCAATTACTGTTGAATTCTCCGGTACAGGTGGAGGATTTAGAAAGTTTTGTGCTGGCGAAACTGACATCAGCAACGCCTCGCGCCCCATCAGCCAAGGGGAAATGGAAGCCTGCAACAAAGCAGGCATCCGCTACTACGAATTACCTGTCGCATTTGACGCGCTCACAGTAGTAGTCAATCCCAAAAATAACTGGATAAAAGACATTACTGTAGCCGAACTAAAAAAACTTTGGGAACCCGCCGCCCAAGGAAAAATTACCCGATGGAATCAGATTAGACCTAATTGGCCAAATCGACCTATAACCCTTTACGGTGCAGGCAAAGATTCCGGTACATTTGACTATTTCACAGAGGCAACAGTAGGTACTGCGAAAGCCAGCCGTACCGACTATACAGCTAGTGAAGACGACCAAGTTTTAGTGCAAGGAGTTATTAAAGACGAAAATGCTTTAGGTTACTTTGGATTGTCGTATTACGAAGACAACCAAAGTCAATTGAAAGCTGTAGGTATTGACCGAGGCAAAGGAGCAGTGTTGCCATCCCGCGAAACTGTAGAAAAAGCTCAGTATCAGCCCCTGGCACGACCTCTATTTATCTATGTCAACTACAACTCGGCTCAAAATAAAGTAGAACTACGCAACTTTGTAGAATTCTACATGAAAAAAGCTCCGACCTTAGTTAGTTCTGTGGGTTATATTCCTTTACCAAAAGAAGGCTATCAACTAATTTATCAGCACTTCTACAATGGGAAGGTGGGCACAGTTTTTGGTGGTCAAGCTCAGCTTGACTTGACTATTGGCGAGTTATTGCGACAGCAGGCTAAATTTTGAGTTTTTCTCATGAATTTTCACTTACCAGTTAACTAAAATGAACCATCCTCAAGCAACTAACTCACCTGTCCAAGCAGGAAGCAAGCTCAGTTTTTTTGAAAGATACCTCACCCTTTGGGTATTTCTTTGCATTTTAGCCGGTATTATTCTCGGTAAATTATTCCCCAGCGTCGCCGTCACCCTTGATAATCTGAGCGTTTATCAGGTGTCAATTCCTATTGCCATTTGTCTATTTTTTATGATGTATCCCATCATGGTAAAAATTGACTTTACTCAGGCAGCTAATGCAGCGCGAACGCCCAAACCAGTGATTTTAACATTAGTCGTCAACTGGCTCATAAAACCATTGACAATGGTAGCCTTTTCTCAGTTTTTCTTAGGTTGGCTATTTCGCCCCCTCATTACCGGCACCGAAATAATTCGGGGCAGTGAAGTCTCCATCGCTAGTTCCTACATTGCGGGTACAATATTATTAGGAATTGCCCCTTGTACTGCGATGGTTTTAATGTGGGGATATCTCTCCTACGGGAATCAAGGACATACCCTCGTTATGGTTGCCGTTAATTCCCTAGCAATGCTGTTTTTATATGCACCATTAGGCAGATGGCTGTTAGCAGCCAATGATTTAGTTGTTCCTTGGCAGACAATAGTATTGTCTGTATTGATTTATGTCGGTTTGCCCTTAGCCGCCGGAATGTATAGCCGTTTCTGGATTTTTAAACATAAAGGGCGAGAATGGTTTGAACGAGAGTTTATGCAATATCTGAGTCCAGTTGCTACGGCAGCCCTTTTGATTACGCTAATTCTTTTGTTTGCCTTCAAAGGAGAGTTGATTGTCAACAATCCTCTGCATATTCTTTTAATTGCTGTGCCTCTGTTTATCCAGACAAACTTCATTTTCCTGATTTCTTATGTAGCAGCTTTAAAACTAAACCTGTGCTACGAAGATTCAGCACCGGCCGCGCTGATTGGGGCCAGCAATCATTTTGAGGTAGCGATTGCTACGGCTGTGATGCTGTTTGGCTTAAACTCAGGTGCAGCCTTGGCTACAGTTGTCGGTGTTTTAATTGAGGTTCCAGTGATGTTAATGTTAGTAGAATTCTGCAAGCGAACAGCATTTTGGTTTCCGCGAAAACCAGAAACTGCCTCGCTGCGAGACCCTCGTTGTCTTCCCAATTCCCATTGCTAGAATCTCATGAACAAATTTACTCATACACCTCGAATTCTCTTTTTATACGGCTCGTTAAGAGAGCGTTCTTACAGCCGCTTGTTGGCGGAAGAGTCGGCTCGAATTATTGAGGATTTCGGTGCAGAGGTTAGGTTTTTTAATCCTCTAGAATTGCCGATTTATGGTAGCGTTCCCGATACGCATCCGAAGGTTCAGGAATTGCGGGAATTGAGCCTATGGTCGGAGGGTCAAGTGTGGTCTAGTCCAGAAATGCACGGTAATATTACTGGCATTATGAAAAATCAAATTGACTGGATTCCTTTAAATATTGGGGCTGTCAGACCAACTCAAGGTCGAACTTTGGCGGTGATGCAAGTCAGCGGCGGTTCCCAGTCTTTTAATGCTGTGAATACTTTGAGAATTTTGGGCCGCTGGATGCGGATGTTTACGATTCCGAATCAGTCTTCGGTTGCTAAGGCTTATCAGGAATTTAATGAAGATGGGACGATGAAGGATTCGCCTTATCGCGATCGCGCGATCGACGTAATGGAGGAACTGTACAAGTTTACCTTGCTGTTGCGGGAGCAAGCCGACTATTTGACCGATCGCTACAGCGAACGCAAGGAACAAGCAGCTAAAGAGGCGATCGCACTAGCAAATCGCGCCCTTGAAACATCTAACTAACAACCACCAACTAACAACTAACAACCAACAAAAACCATGAAAAAAGTAATGTTTGTTTGCAAAAGAAACTCCTGCAGATCGCAAATGGCAGAAGGATTCGCTAAAACCATCGGAGCCGGCAAGATTGGAGTCACCAGTTCCGGTTTAGAATCAAGCAGAGTTCATCCGACAGCAATTCAAGTCATGTCAGAAATCGGCATTGATATCACCGATCAAACATCCAACCCATTAAACGAATTCAATGCAGAAGACTACGATGCAGTAATTTCTTTGTGCGGCTGCGGCGTTAATTTACCCGAAGCGTGGGTATTGCGAGAAGTGTTTGAAGATTGGCAACTCGACGATCCCGACGGACAACCCATCGAAACTTTTCACCGCGTTCGAGATGAAATTAAAGCACGAGTTGAAACATTAGTTGACTCTCTAAAGTAAGATTAGTGTCAAAATTAGAATTCTTGCCTTGTCGGTTTTAACTCAGCTCTTGCAGTATTGTCAATAAGCCTTTTCTGAACAGGCAAGATGCCTGTTCCACAACAACAAAATTCCTCTTTTGTGGAACAGGCATCTTGCCTGTTATTGAGAATGGTGTAAGATGTCAGCTTTAACTGAGTTGTAGTATTGTCAATAAGGCTTTTCTGAACAGGCAAGATGCCTGTTCCACAAGAAAATTAATCTCCTGTGGAACAGGCATCTTGCCTGTTTCTAAGAATGGTGCAAGATGTGAGTTTCAATTAACTTTGTAGCGACCCGTTAAAATTTGTCGCTTTCGCATCCAAAGAATTAGTGCTAAATTATGAGAGGCGTTCCGCCGGAACGCCTCTAAATCCGTTGCGAGCAGAGACTAAAAAGTTTAGCACATGATTCAGACAGCAGTCACGCCTTTCAAAAACAAAATTCACTCAGCTTTAACTAAAAAGCAGATTACAGTTTTACAAATAAATCTCGGCAAACGCTGCAACCTCGCTTGCACTCACTGCCACGTTGAAGCTAGCCCAACACGAACAGAAGAACTTTCCCCGGAAATTTGCGACCAATTAATTGAAATCATTCGCCGCTTTCCTCAAATTGAAACTGTTGACCTCACCGGCGGTGCTCCCGAAATGCTTTACGGTTTTAAGCCGCTAGCGGAAGCTGCCAGGGGGGCAGGTAAAGAGGTAATTGTTCGTTCTAACTTGACGATTTACTTTGAAAAAGGTTTTGAAGATATTCCCGAATATTGCGCGCAGCACCAACTCAGAATTGTGGCGTCGCTTCCCTGCTACCAAGCTGACAATGTGGACAAAATGCGCGGCAACGGTGTTTTTGACAGTTCGATTCGGGCGCTGCAAAGGCTAAATCAGTTGGGATACGGGAAAAACTCAAATTTAATTCTGGATTTGGTGTACAATCCACAAGTGCCGGCAACAGACAAGTTTTCGCTAACACCGGAACAAGGCAAGTTAGAGCAAGATTACAAGGTTTATTTAGCCGAACATTTTGGGATTTGTTTTAATCAATTGTTCGCGATTACTAATTTGCCGGTGGGACGGACTAAGTTTCATTTGGAACATAAGAAACTTCACAAGCCTTATCTGGGGTTTTTGGAGGATAATTTTAATCCCGGTACTCTGGAACATTTAATGTGCCGTAACGAATTGTCGATCGACTATTTGGGCAATGTCTACGACTGCGATTTTAACCAAATGGAAAATCTGCCGGCGAAAACTGGCAGCGGGGAAAAGATAACTGTTGCTAAATTGCTCGAATCTGGCAGTTTAGATGTGATTCAAGAGGTGCAAACAGCTGCTTATTGTTACGGCTGTACGGCAGGTTGCGGTTCTAGCTGTGGCGGTACTTTGATTTGAGAAGGAAGAAGGAAGTTCGGCAACGGATTCGCTCGACGGATGTAACGGATGTCAGTCCGATGTCCGTCGGAAGAAAGAAGAAGGAAGAAGGAAGAAGGAAGAAACTATGCTCTTGGGCCCGATTCCCGATTCCCGATTCCCGATTCCCCATGCTTTTGGGCCCAATGCCCCATGCCCATATTATTGAGAGTGGAGAGTTTAGGTAATGAATGACTCGCGATCGCCCGATGAAAATCCGCCGCCATCAAATAGGTGGAAACTGATTTTAGGGATTGGTTTAGTTGTGGCTTTGATTGTGGCGACTAAGTTTTTCAACTTCCAAGGAATTCTGAAAAATGCCCTGGAGTCGATCGCGAGTCTCGGCCCTTGGGGCCCGGCAGCTTTTATTCTAATTTACATTGTCGCAACAGTTCTATTTATCCCCGGTTCTTTGCTGACTCTCGGTTCTGGCGTTTTGTTTGGAGTCGTTGGCGGTTCGGTTTGTGTTTCCATCGGATCGGTTTTAGGCGCAACTTGCGCTTTTTTGGTAGGGCGGTATTTAACTCGCGACTGGGTTTCCAAACAGATAGAGGGCAATCAACAATTTAAGGCGATCGACTCCGCAGTTGCCTCTGAAGGATGGAAAATAGTGCTTTTGACGCGGCTTTCTCCCATTTTTCCGTTTAATTTGCTTAACTATGCTTTTGGAGTCACCCAGGTATCTCTAAAAGATTATTTTTTGGCATCTTGGATCGGCATGATTCCCGGAACTGTGATGTATGTTTATATCGGTTCCCTGGCCGGGAGTTTGGCTGCACTTGGATCTAGCGGGCGATCGCGCACTGCTGCTGAGTGGACTCTTTACGGCATTGGTTTGCTAGCAACGATCGCCCTCACCGTTTATGCAACCCGCTTGGGTAAAAAAGCTTTAGACGAAAAAATTTCCTCCTGAAACATAAGCACAAATTGATAAAATTGTCAATAGAGTTTCGCTCAGACATTATAATACATTGCTAATCTAAAAAACTCCGTAGTTTCTCTGTGTTATTTACAATTATTTTGTTATACAAACGAGATAGATATTAAAGATATCGTAAAGCACAAACCTCAAATAGGTAAACCGAAGGTCGAAATATAAAATTGATGCCAAAATAGAAGGCGAGCGCCCAACCATAAGAAAAATTGTTTGCAGTCAGGAATGTAAGTCCTACCATTTTAAATTTTAAATTTTAGATTGCGAATGACTGATGACTACCAGGGTTTGAATCTTGGCTACAGTTGCATTCTTTTCTTAAACTGGTCTCACTACTTGCCTGATATTAATTCTGCGGAATGACGAAGACCGTTTGATGAAGTTGACTCTGAGGGAACATTTGATGATGCAAAACCCAGCAAATCAAGCCGGATCTGTGTCTGCGCCGCCGCCACAAACAAAAAAGCTGCGCCGCTTTTGGCAAAACATCAGCACTTCTGCTCAATCGCGGTGGCAGCAAGTGCATAGTCTTTGGCAACACAGACGGCAGCGCCGCCATTTGCTGACCCTGCTAATTCTGGGTACCACCGCTTTAACCATTAGCACAACAGCTTGCATCAGCTATTTTTTTGTACGCGGACTAATCCTTGACAATTTAAAGCAAATAGCACTATTAAAACTAGAAAAAGGCACCGATGAAATCGACCGCTGGCTAAGCAGCCGCAAAGCAGAAATAGAAACCATTGCTTACGATCCTACGGTTGGCACTCTCAATTGGCAATTAGTCGAACCCCGGTTGCAAGGAGAAATATACAGGTTAAAAGAGTATTTCATCCTGTCATTAATTCAACCCGACGGCTCATTTATCAATACTCTAGGCAACCGCGCGAACAGCAAAGACCGCCAACACTTTCAAAAAGCAATGGCCGGACAGCTCAACGTTTCCGACCCGCTGATCGGCCGCAGTACAAAAGTTTCTACGATTATTATTTCAGCTCCTATTTGGGCCTTACCTCCCGCTCCCAATCAAGTAATTGGAGTCCTATCGGGCAGCATTAAATTAGACCGAGTAACATCTGTCGCTAACAGCTTACTGTACGGTTCCGAAAGTTATGCTTTTGCGCTCAATTCACAAGGAGTGCCAATTGTTCATCCCAACAATAACTTAATCGGAAATATCGACCGGGAGGCCCCAAGCTTTTTACAGTCAAAAGACCCCGCACTCTCCACAATTGCGCGGCAGATGATCGACCGCCAGACGAACATCGAACTGGTAAAAATAGATAACAAATGGGTGTATGTGGCCTATGCTCCACTCAAGGAAGTTAACTGGTCGATGGCTTTAGTAATTCCCCGCGAAAATATTGAATCCAAACTGCAAGCATTAAATTTGCTGACATCCGTAGTCGCCGGACTGCTCGTCCCGGCAATGCTAGCAGCAATTTGGCTAATTTACTCCTCCGAAAATAATCGCGCTCAAGCGGAGCGAGAAGCCATGCTCAACCGGATTGCTGGACGCATTCGCGCTTCCCTGGAATTAGACAAGATTGTGCAAAGCACAGTCGAAGAAATAGTAAGTTTGCTGCACCTAGAAAGCGCGGCTTTTGGGTGGTACAAACCAAAAGAAAAAATGTTACAAATTCTATGGGAATGTTGCCAATCTGATTCTCCGATACAAACCATAAACTTTGCTCATTACTTTGTCGGAAATGTGCAAGTACAGAGTGGTCAAGGCGAGCCAATTATTCTTTCGAGCGACACTTCGGCGAAGGGTGTAACTCAACCGCAGGAACTTAAAGCTAATAGCTATTTAGCCGTACCTGTCCAGACTCAGAACCAGCCGCAGGGTTATTTAATTTGTAGCCACGCTACTCATTGGCTTTGGAGCAGAGAGGAAATCCAACTATTAAAAGCTGTAGCAGACCAATTGGCGATCGCCATTACTCAAGCTCACCTTTACAGTCAAACCCAAGACCAAGTAAAACTGCTTAATAGCGCCTTAAATGAACTGAAAAAAACTCAAACTCATTTAGTGCAGAGCGAAAAAATGTCATCCCTAGGTCAAATGGTAGCCGGGATAGCGCACGAAATCAACAACCCCGTTAACTTCATTTCGGCTAATTTGCCTCACACCAGCAAATATACTAAAGATTTATTAGAATTGGTGAGTTTATACAAAGAATCCTTCCCAGAGGTTCCCCAGGAAATCGCAGATTTTACCGAAGAAATCGAGTTAGAATTTATCGAGGAAGATTTGCCGCATATATTGGATTCTATGAAAATAGGAACCGAACGCATTCGCAGCATAGTTCTTTCTTTGCGTAACTTTTCTCGCCTTGATGAATCTGACAAAAAGCAAGCGGACATTCACGAAGGTATAGAAAATACCTTGCTGTTGCTCTCCAACCGCATTAAAAATAGAATTTATATAGTCAAGAAATACGGAAAAGTGCCTTCAGTTGAGTGCTATCCCTCTCAGCTTAATCAGGTGTTTATGAACTTGCTGAGTAATGCGATCGATGCTTTGAACGAGATCGATCGCCTGGATAAAATTATTACTATTTCCACGGGAGTAGTTCGCGAACATGGCGGTAAATTTCTGAAAGTGGCGATCGCCGACAACGGCCCCGGCATTCCCGACAGCGTTAAAGATCAAATTTTTAACCCATTTTTTACGACTAAAGAGGTGGGCAAAGGCACTGGTTTGGGATTAGCAATTAGCTACAAAATTGTAGTGGATGGACACGGCGGCAGCATCACAATTTCTCAACCTCCGGGCGGTGGCACGGAATTTTTGGTCAAAATTCCTATTAGTAACGGAAAGTAAGACTATTTTAGAGTTTAGATTTTAGATTTTAGATTTTCAATTTGGGAATGACTGATAATACAAGGTTTTGGATATTATCTCTAGTTGCATTATTTTTGGAAGCTGGTATCAGGAGGAAGTGGGAATGGAAGCCCTGGGAGTTTGTAACCGAGGTAAGGGATAGAGGTTCGAGGGAAGATGTTGGAGGGGACAAAAAGTTTTAATTAATGCTAAATTTACGCCCGTTGGCTAAAATTAGAAGAGTTTTTGTTAAAGGTGTTTTATGGCTGTTGGCAAGGATACAATTTTCGAGCGCTTTTTGTCGCCCCTGATGCGACTAGCGATCGACGAAGAAGCACTGAAACGACTCTACGAAGGTATCGACTGGGAAACAGCGGGCGATCGCTACCGACAACCCGATTTAGTTTATCCCGAATATTACAGCAGCCAAAACTTTCACGGCATTAAACGCGGCTACCTCAACCCCAGTGCCGCCGTTTCCTACGATCCCATCACGCAATATGTTTTGCCTCCCCACGAAACAGTCGTCAGGCAAGGCTTAATTGACGCTGTGCGGGTGAAACCGCGCCGAATCATCGATTTGGGATGCGGCACCGGTTCGACAACGCTCATGCTCAAGCAAGCCTTTCCCGAAGCGCAAGTTGTCGGGCTGGACTTGTCGCCTTATATGCTGGTAGTTGCCGAAATGAAAGCGCAAAAAGCCGGCTTAAATATCCAGTGGTTGCACGGAAATGCCGAAAGCGTTGCCTTTGGCGATGCTAGCTTCGATTTAGTCGCAGCTTCCTTGCTGTTTCACGAGACACCACCTGCTGTATCGCGGGCAATTTTGCGAGAAAGCTTCCGACTGCTGAAGGTTGGGGGACAAGTGGCAATTTTGGACGGAAACCAAAAAACTTTGCGGCAAACAGAGTGGCTGACTGATATCTTTGAAGAGCCTTATATTAAGTCTTACGCGGCTGGCAGCCTTGATGCTTGGGTGGGGGCGGCAGGATTCGCGGCGGTGCAAACTCACGAACACTGGTGGGTGAATCAGGTGACGCAGGGCGTGAAACCTTTGCCTGGGGAAGATTTGGAACAGGCAAAGGTGGCGAGGGGGTGGAATTGGGGCGATCGAACTCCTGATGTTGATGGCGATTTACCGGGCATTCCAGCTCCGGCTTGATTTATTGTTGAGGTGTATTTTTCGCCCTTTGGGGGCGGGTTTCATAGATGGTTAGTTTTAGGTTGAGATGGTTGGTAAAACCCGCCCCTACTAACTTGCTAATGACTGATGATTAATGACTAATGACTAATGACTAATGACTAATGACTCTAAAAGCAGTTTTATTTGATTTTAATGGCGTGATTGTTAATGATGAGCCAATTCACGAGAAAATAATCGATCAATTGATGCTCGATGAAAATCTCCAGCTCAAACGTGGGGAGTTTCGAGAAGTTTGTTTGGGAAGGAGCGATCGCGCTTGCATTACCGAACTGCTCAAGCGCCGAGGACGATATCTAACAGAAACATATCTCGATCGACTGCTGCGGCGCAAGGCCGAAGCTTACAAAGCTCAAATAGATACTTTGGAGAAACTGCCGATTTATCCCGGTTTGGCAGAATTTATTGACAAAATTCGGGTCGCCGGACTGAAAATGGCCGTAGTTAGCGGGGCCATGCGATCGGATATAGAATTGGTGTTAGATCGGGCAGGTTTGGCAGCAAAATTTGAGTTAATTGTTGCAGGCGACGACTTGAGGGCGAGCAAACCAGCACCCGACGGCTATCTATTGGCTGTGGAACTTCTCAACCAGAAATATCCCGACTTTAACCTGCAACCGATCGAGTGTTTGGCGATAGAAGATACTTTTGCGGGGATTGAAGCGGCGAAAAAAGCGGGGATTCAGGTTGCGGGTGTGACTCACACTTACCCGTTTCACATGATCCAGCGCCAAGCTAATTGGACGGTGGACTATTTTGCTGATTTAGAGTTGGATAGAGTGGCGGCACTTTGCTCGATCGCCCCCCCTGAGCCGGCTGCAGAAAACACTTGACGTTTTTAGCAGTTACGTGCTAGTGTAAGTGACGGTCTGCGAACGTGAGAGCCAGCAAAACCTGTAAGCCTTTTAGATTCGGCAATCCGGCATCTAAAATGCTAAATTAAAACTCAATCAGGGGAATTAGCTCAGTTGGTAGAGCGCTGCGATCGCACCGCAGAGGCCAGCGGTTCGAGTCCGCTATTCTCCATAAATCAGGGGCATTACTACAGGTGACGATCGTACTCAAAGCGAAGTGCGATCGTCACCTGCTTTGATACTCGCCTATGAGTGTGCGATCGACCCGGTTGCTGCCTAAGTTTTAGCATCAATAACTGGTCGAGAGCGAGAAACCCGCTTTCTATGAGTGTGCGATCGACCCGGTTGCTGCCTAACTCGTAGCATCAATAAGATAATTTATGTAAAGAAACCCGGTTTCTAATTACACACTAATTGCTGAAAAGACGTATTTTGGTGTCTAAACCCGGTTTCAGAAAAGAATGCAACGGTAGGTAAACTCCAAAGCCTTATGTCATCACTCAATCTTAAATCTAAAATGGTATCCGCCCAGTTTTTGCAGCAGTAGCCATCAATCCCCAGAAAAGTTTCATTTTGTCAACTTATCATAAATTTTGTATCTAAAAATACAACAGTATTCTGAAGCGAGTCTTAATATCAAGTCGCTATGTGTTATTATTCTCAATCATCAGACTCATCTGTTCAAGAGTAACAAGAAAAAATGACAAAGCGATTCGATCGACGGAAATTCCTTTTATACGGTTCTGCTACCCTAACATCCAGTTTATTTCTAAAAGCTTGTAGAACTCCCACCCCAACAGCAACTCCAGCCGCTTCTCCTTCTCCAACTTCAACAGGAACACCAGCAGCAGCCGGGGGCGGAAACACGATCAAAGTAGGAATTTTGCATTCCTTGAGCGGCACGATGTCAATCAGCGAAAAAAGCGTTGTCGATGCCGAACAATTAGCGATCGAAGAAATTAATAAAGCTGGGGGTGTCCTCGGAAAACAAATTGAAGCAGTAATAGAAGATGGCAACTCAGACTGGCCGACTTTTGCCGAAAAAGCCAAAAAATTGATCGACCAAGATAAAGTTGTCACCGTCTTCGGCTGCTGGACTTCCGCCAGTCGCAAAGCAGTATTGCCGGTATTTGAAGAAAAAAATCATATGCTCTGGTATCCCGTACAATACGAGGGTCAAGAGTGTTCCAAGAACATCTTTTATACCGGGGCGGCGCCGAACCAACAAATCGAACCAGCAGTTGACTGGCTGCTAGAAAATAAAGGGAAAAAATTCTTCTTAGTCGGGTCTGACTACGTTTTCCCCCGCACTGCAAATACCATTATCAAGGCACAGCTAGCAGCCAAAGGCGGCGAATTAGTTGGGGAAGATTACATTCCTTTGGGCGGGACAGAAGTCACGCCAATTATCACTAAAATTAAGGCAGCTTTGCCAGACGGCGGCGTCATTTTCAATTCTCTCAACGGCGACAGCAACGTAGCATTTTTCAAACAGTTGCAGGGTGCAGGTTTGGGGCCGGACAAATATCCGTCTATGTCGGTCAGTATTGCGGAAGAAGAAGTAAAGGCGATCGGCGTAGAATATCTTAAAGGCCATTACGCCGCCTGGAATTACTTCATGACTGTAGACTCTGCGGCTAATACAAAATTTGTGGAAGCTTTCAAGGCCAAATACGGCAAAGATAGAGTGACCAATGACCCGATGGAAGCAGCTTACATCATGGTTTACCTATGGAAGCAAGCCGTCGAAAAAGCAGGGACAGCCGACGATTTGGAAAAAGTGCGGGCAGCAGCTTTGGGTCAAACCTTTGACGCGCCAGGGGGCACAGTAACGATGGATGTTAACCATCACCTTTCTAAATTTGTGCGGTTGGGCGAAGTGAGAGACGACGGTTTGTTTAACATCGCTTTTGCTACACCAGAAGCAGTGAAGCCGGTGCCTTGGAATCAATTTGTTGCTGAAACAAAAGGCTTTGCTTGCGATTGGTCAGACCCCGCAAAAGGTGGCAAATTCAAAGCTTGATAAGTAGGTAATACCATTTTTTTTTAACGTTGGCAACGTATCTTCGATCCCCCCTAGCCCCCCTTAATAAGGGGGGGAAAAGAGCGTTCTTGCGTCACCCCTACTCCCCTTAATCAGGGGGAACTGGAATCTTCAAAGTGCCCCTGATTAAGGGAGATTTAGGGGTATCGAGATACTCACTCTAAGCATAATTTATAAAAAAATTGACGCTTAAGTTGACACCAACGGGGTAAAATCCGCCCCTAATTATCCGCGAACAAAGTTAACCGACTTGATGCAGGAGGAACAAAATTGGCGATATTAGATGGTTTATTTAACGGCCTTAGCATCGGCGCAGTTTTACTAATTGCAGCCCTGGGATTAGCCATTATTTTCGGGCTGATGGGCGTGATTAATATGGCTCATGGCGAGTTGATGATGCTGGGGGCTTATACAACTTTCGTGGTGCAAAATGTCTTCAAAGGTATGGGAGGATTTGCTTTTGAAACCTATATTTTATTTGCGATTCCCTTAGCTTTTTTAGTAGCTGCACTGGTAGGATTAATTCTCGAACGCGGAGTGATTCGCTATCTTTACGGGCGGCCGCTAGAAACTCTGCTGGCCACTTGGGGCGTAAGTTTAATTTTGCAGCAGTTTGTCCGCAGCGTTAGTTGGGTGCTGGTAATTGGGATTGCGGTGTTTTGTTTGCTGTTTTTTGGCGGTTTGCGGGTGCTGAAATCGCGCCTGGATTTCGATCGCATTCGCAGCAAAATTATCGCCATAATTTTGCCTTTATCTTTGGGTATTTCCTGGGCGGTGAGCGCCTTTTTAGGGCAAACTTACAAACTGGCAGTAACTCAACCTTGGTTTGGCGCTCAAAATGTGGACGTAACTGCACCGAGATGGTTGCGCGGTGGCATACCGCTGGGCAATTTTCAGTTGCCCTACGCCCGAATTTTTATTATTGTGCTGACAGGAATTTGTTTGGCGGGAATTTACCTATTTTTGCAAAAGTCTGTGTGGGGATTGCGGATTAGATCCGTGACACAAAATCGCAGCATGAGTGCGTGTTTGGGTATTCCTACCGAACAAGTAGACGCGCTGACTTTTGCTTTGGGTTCGGGGTTGGCTGGTGTCGCTGGGTGCGCGATTAGTTTGATTGGTTCGGTAGGGTCAAATACTGGACAAAATTATATAGTCGATACGTTTATGGTGGTGGTTGTGGGCGGTGTCGGCAAGATTGTGGGGAGTGTAGTTGCTGCGATCGCGATCGGCACTGCAAATTACCTGATTGGATCGGGAACTTTAGCATTAATCTTCGCTCCTGTCAAGCCTTTAGCCGACTTCTTCACATTTTTCGCCACAACCAGCATGGCAAAAGTAATGGTATTCGCCTTAATTATGGCTTTTCTGCAAGTGAAGCCGGGAGGGATTTTCCCGCAAAAAGGGCGGACGGTAGAAAATTAAAAATTACAACTGCGAGTGTAGCGAAAAATGCAGAACAAACATCAAAAACCCTGGCTAAAAGAAGCGATAATTGTCAGCGCGATCGCCCTCACATTCATCTTACTCCTGCCAGGAATACTCCCAGACGTTCGGCTCAATCAATTAGGGCGATTTTTAGCACTAGCAATTGCCGCCCTCGGCATAGACTTGATTTGGGGATACACAGGTTTACTTAGTTTAGGGCATGGGGTGTTTTTTGCGATCGGCGGCTACGCCTTCGCCATGCACCTAAAATTGCAAATTCCCCCAACCGCCAGCAGTCAATTGCCAGAATTTATGAACCTCTACGGCGTTACCGAACTCCCCTGGTTTTGGCAACCATTTTATTCATTTCCCTTCTCAGCATTAGTAGTAGTTCTCATCCCCGCTATATTGGGCGCACTTTTGGGTTATTTAGTATTCCGCAATCGAATTCGAGGCGTTTACTTTTCAATTCTCACCCAAGCAGCAACCATTGTATTTTTCAACTTCTTTAACGGTCAGCAAAAACTGATTAACGGAACCAACGGACTCACCGACTTTAAGACCTTGTTCGGAGCCACAGTAAATGACCGAGATACTCAATATATTTTCTACATTCTCACCATACTATTTCTAGCAGCAACTTACGCCCTGTGTCGATGGCTGACCAGCGGGCGTTTCGGCCGCCTGTTAGTAGCCATTCGCGACGACGAAGTGCGGCTGCGTTTCTCAGGTTACAATCCCACAGGCTACAAAGTTTTAGTCTTTGCAATTTCCGCCGGTTTAGCCGGGATTGCAGGCGCATTATTTACCGTACAAACCGGAATTATTTCGCCAAAAGCAATGGATATTGCCTTTTCAATTGAAATGGTAATCTGGGTCGCAGTGGGAGGTCGCGCCACATTATCTGGAGCAATACTGGGAGCGCTGCTAGTCAACTTTGGCAAGAGTTTCTTGAGCGAACAATTCCCCGAAGTGTGGCTATTTTTCCAAGGTGCGCTATTCTTAATAGTAGTAACAGTCCTGCCCGACGGCATAGTCGGATGGCTGCAAGATCAAAGTTTCCACCAAATCCGCGCCCTGTTCAGAAAACCGAAGTACGTATCTACTTACCCCAGCCTGGAACAAGACCCCCAAGTGCAGCTCGAAAAAGAAGAACTTGAACATTGAGTGCAAAAATATCGTGTAATTTAGAAGGAGGATGACATAAATAAATGTCACCTACAACAGACAAACAAAGCAATCGCAATAGACTTGGCAAAAGCTGCGTTTATCTCTGTCTGAGGAAACGTAATATATATGTACACCTACTTATAGCAATCCTTGCAGGAGTCGTAAATTTTTTACCCCACCCCAACCCTCCCCTTATCAAGGGGAGGGAGTAATAAATTCACAAATGATGCGAGGATTGCTATAGATATCCGTAGCAAGTAGCTTCGTTCTTTAACTTGAGGGACAACATATGGCAGATATTATTGACTACAAAATCTACGGCGACGATTTGCAACTCATCGAGATTGAACTCGACCCCAGAGAAGGTGTCAGGGCTGAAGCTGGAACCATGACATACATGGAAGGCGACATCCAAATGCAAACATCCACAGGCGGCGGCTTATTTCAAGGTTTCAAACGAATGCTGACAGGAGCTGGTTTTTTCATTACCACCTTTGTCAACGCCGGAAATCGTAAAGCCCGCGTAGCTTTTGCTGCCCCCTATCCGGGTAAAGTAATTCCCCTTGATTTAGGCCAACTTGGCGGTAAATTTTTGTGTCAAAAAGACTCCTTCCTCTGTGCGGCAAATGGCATTGACATTGAGGTAGCATTCACCAAGCGGCTCGGTGCCGGTTTCTTTGGCGGAGAAGGTTTTATTCTGCAAAAATTGCAGGGTGACGGGCTAGCTTTTGTTCATGCGGGAGGAACAATAGTTGAGAAAAATTTGGGAGTTGGCGAAGTGTTGCGAGCGGACACTGGTTGTTTGGTAGCTTTTGCGCCGACTGTAGATTACGATATTCAGTTTGTGGGCGGGTTTAAAAATGCTCTATTTGGCGGCGAAGGCTTGTTTTTAGTCAAGCTAACCGGGCCTGGAAAAGTGTATTTGCAAAGTCTGCCCCTCTCGAAGTTAGCTGAGCGAATTATGGCAGCTTCTCCACCTCCAGTGTCGAGCAGTTCTAGCAGTTTTTCTTGAGAGTAAACATTCAGCAAAAAGTAGTAATGATCGTGTCACAGAAGCGGATAAAATCTGCTTAATAAGGGAGGATATTTGCCTTCCGCACCTACAACAGGTATGGGTTGTTGTCCATTAGTGAGTGAATTGTTAATTATGAATGGAAAAGTATTAGAAATAGAAAACTTGACTGTGAGTTTTGATGGTTTTAAAGCCATCAACGGTTTAAATTTTAGTATGGATGCGGGCGAACTGCGAGTTATAATTGGCCCCAATGGTGCGGGTAAAACAACTTTTCTCGATTCAATTACCGGGAAGGTGCAGCCGACAGAGGGCAGGGTGTTATTTAAGGGACAAAATTTACGCAACTTGTCGGAAGATAGGATTTCGCGATTGGGAATTGGTCGCAAGTTTCAGACGCCGCGAGTTTACTTGAATTTAACGCCACGCGAAAATTTGGAATTGTCTTGCAGCCGCCATAAAAATGTTTTTTCGACTTTGTTCAAGCCTGCTTCGGCTGCTGAAAAACGCACGGTTGCGGGTTTGTTAGAAACAATTGGTTTAGTTGCTAAGGCTGATATTTCGGCGGGTTTGCTTTCTCACGGGGAAAAGCAATGGTTGGAAATTGGAATGTTGGTGGCTCAATCTCCTGATTTGTTGTTGGTAGATGAACCTGTGGCGGGTTTGACGGATGAGGAAACGATGTTAACTGGAGAGTTGCTAATTTCGCTGGCCGAAAGTCATTCGGTGTTGGTAATTGAACACGATATGGAGTTTGTGCGGCAAATTGCGCGGCAGGTGACGGTGTTGCATCAGGGTGCGGTTTTGTGTGAGGGGACTATGGATGAGGTGCAAAATGACGATCGGGTAATTGAGGTATATTTGGGCAAACCTGAAGAGTAAGAAGTCATTAGTCATTAGTCATTAGTCATTAGTCATTAGTTAGTTGACTGTTGTCGATTACCGATTGCCAATTACCAATTATTCATTACTACTCCAAAGAATATGCTACAAGTTTCTAATTTGAATGTTTACTACGGCGAAAGTCACATTTTGCGCGATGTCGATTTAAGCGTAAATGCTGGGCAAATGGTTTGCTTAATCGGCCGCAATGGTGTGGGCAAAACTACGATGCTAAAAACGATTATGGGGTTGCTGCAACCCCGCAGTGGCACTATTGCTTTTGGGGGAGAATCTATTGCTTCTAAGTTGACTTACCAGCGGGCTAGATTAGGCATTGGTTATGTGCCTCAAGGGCGTGAAGTTATTCCACGTTTGACGGTAAAAGAAAATCTTTTGTTAGGTTTGGAAGCGAAACCAACCAAAACCAAAAATCCTGAAGTTCCTGATGAAATTTTTGAGTTATTTCCGGTTTTGAAAACTATGCTCGATCGCCTCGGAGGTGATTTGAGCGGGGGACAGCAGCAGCAGTTAGCTATTGCTAGGGCTTTGATGGGTGAGCCGCAGTTGCTGGTTTTGGATGAGCCTACGGAGGGGATTCAACCGTCTATTATTTTAGACATAGAAGCTGCGGTGCGCCGTGTGGTTGCTACTAGGGGAATTTCTGTTTTGTTGGTGGAGCAACATTTGCATTTTGTGCGGCAAGCTGACTGGTATTATGCTATGCAAAAAGGCGGAATTGTGGCTTCTGGAAGCACTAGCGAGTTGAGTGATGAGGTGATTCAGAGGTTTTTGGCTGTTTGATTTAGAAGGAAGGCACGACACGGATTTTGACGATGACAGCGAGCGCCTCAAAGAGCAAGAAGGGCAAGCGTTTAGATTGGAAAAATGGCCTATTCGTCTGGGTTCGCTTGGTATTCTGCGATCGCAGTTTGGATTTCCTCGGCGGAGACATTTGCTTGTTCTGATTTCGAGTAAATCAGGTGTAAAACAACTTGAGTCGGTGATTCAACTTGATAAATCAAGCGATAACCGCCGCTCTTACCAACTTGGGAATCACTGTTTTTAGCCCGGACTTTGTAAACGGTGTATTGAGTCCCTGTAATCTGGTTTCCTATGAAGTTTCCTTGGATAAGCTCATCAAGGACTGGCTGAATATCGGTTTGAATTTGGCGATACTTTTTAGCGAGTCCTTTGAGGCGACGTTTGAAGAGTAGCGTGAATGTGACTTGGACTGACATATCAGACATTGATACCGTCCCAGAGTTCCGATATGGGAAAGGTTTGTCCCGCTTTGGCTTGGTGGAGGGAGGCTTTCAGATCGGCGAGGATTTGCTCGTTGGAGTCGGTATCTGAGTCAAAATCTGAGTCTAAGTCTGGGGCGATCGCGGATTGTGTCCGACTGGTCAAAAATTCCAGAAATGCCAGCGTTTGCTCTAAAAGTGGCTCAGGAGTCCGTTCGATCGCTTCGAGAAGGCGTTGTTTAATCGGCGACATAAGACTACCTCTATTATTAATTATTTTTCCTGCCGTCTGGCATTGTTGTGCCGGCCATGCTTGCTCGATCGATACTAGCGCCATCTATATTAGCATTGCGGAGATTGGCATCGGAAAGATTGGCATCTCTCAAGTCGGAAAATCGCAGGTCTGCACCGTCTAGATTTGTCTTTGTCAAGTTAGCTTTTCTGAGGTTAGCGTTGCTGATTCTCGCTCCTACTAATTCGGCTCCGCTTAAGTTTGTGCGAGCTAGATTGGTGTTGACAAAATCTGAGATCTCGAAGCGACTACCGCTGAGGTTGGCATCTGATAAATCTGCTCCCGTAAGGATGGGATTTTTTAAGTTAATGTTAACTAATTTTACGGCTCGGAGGTCGCAGCGGGAGCAGCTTTGAGTTAGCAGCAGCGTTTCGACGTTGGCGTTGATTTGGTCGATTTGTTGCTGGGAGAAATTTTCGGCAAATTCTGGGGAGACGTAGCCGAGCTTTTTGGGGTCGTTTGCTTTTGGTTGGGGTGTTTGGATTGGGGGTGTTTGGATTTGTTGGGGTGTTTGGATTTGTTGGGGTGTTTGTGGTTGGGGTGTTGGGATTGTTTGGGGTGTTGGGATTGGTTGGGGTGTTGGGATTGATTGGGGTGTTGGGATTGGTTGGGGTGTTTCTATTTGCCCGATCGCACTTAGTTGCAGCCCCACCTTCGGCAGTTCGAGAGTTGCTGCAAAAATTACTAGGGCGATCGACATTATTGTGAGTTTTTTCATAAACAGCAAGAGTGCAAAAATACTATTGATCTTGTATGATACTCGGAAAAGCGAACGCCCTACATTGAGATAAATAAATCTCAACTTAGATAAAATACTTCGGAACCATCAGGTGTGCGAATTATCTTTTATATTGCTGTTCAACAGTCACTATGTAGCACTCAGTATTTAGCATTCAGTATTTAACAGTAAGCTATGAGAATTTTGTTAGTAGAAGATGACGATCGCATTGCCCAAGCATTAGCAGAAGCCCTCACAGACCAACATTATGCCGTAGACATAGCCGCCGACGGTCAAGAAGGTTGGAACTTTGCAGAAACTTTTACCTATGACTTAATTCTGCTAGATGTGATGCTGCCAAAAATAGATGGAATTAGCCTTTGTCAGCGCTTGCGCCGACAAGGTTTAAAAACCCCCGTGCTCATGCTAACAGCCAGAGACACCAGCAATGATAAAGTCATAGGACTAGATGCCGGAGCAGATGATTATGTCGTTAAACCCTTCGATTTGCCAGAATTAGCAGCAAGAATTAGAGCCTTACTGCGGCGGGGAAGTACAACTTTGCCACCAGTATTAGAGTGGGAAAATCTGCGTTTAAACCCGAATACCTGCGAAGTTACTTATCGCGATAATTTGCTGCATTTTACACCAAAGGAGTACAGTTTGCTAGAATTATTTCTGCGAACAGGAGGGCGCGTTTTAACACGGAGTGCTATCCTAGACCATATATGGGCTTTTGAAGACTCGCCAGGAGAAGAAACCGTAAAAGTTCATCTCCGGGGTTTGCGACAAAAACTGAAAGCAGCAGGCGCACCAGCTAATTTTATTGAGACTATTTATGGCATGGGTTATCGGCTCAACCAAAACCTCTAATCCCCAATTTCAAGCTTTGGGATGGCGTTTATTGCTATCTTACTTAACAGTGATGGTAGCTATTTTAGGAACTTCTGCTATTGCTGTTTATGAATTATTTGCCAGCAGTCTGTATCAAGAATTAGACCAGCGATTGGAGGTTTTGGCTCAAGCAGCTTCTCACAGTTTAGTTGCGATCGAAAAGCAGCATCTTTCAGAAAATCCCGAAAAAAAAGGCGATGAATCTGACCAAGAAAGTGAACAGCGCAATGATGATTTTCAAATTGAACTCAATCGCGAAAAAGTAACTAGCCAGTTAGACAAAGACGGAGACTTAGACATTCCCTGGCAAAATCTGCGGGAACCAGATCAATCTGTAGAATGGTTTAATGAAGCAGGTAAAATGTTAGGAAATTCCGGCAAGACTTTACCGCCTGTACCGATAAAATCGGGTTTCCAAACCATACAAAACGGGGAAATTCGGTCGGCAACAATTCCAGTTTACATTTCTTATGATGATAAGAAACAAGAATTAAAAGGTTATATTCGCACCAGCGAATCTACTAAAGAAGTCGAAGAAGTTCTCAGCAGACTCCGCTGGAATTTGGGTTATGGAAGTATTATTTTCCTGAGCTTGACTGCGGTTGGTGGTTTGTGGCTGACTAAGCAATCTCTCAAGCCAATTGAGGATAGTTTTCAGCAGTTAAAACAATTCACTGCTGATGCTTCTCACGAGTTGAGAAGTCCGCTGACGGCGATTAAAACTTCAGTGGAAGTTATGCAGAGTCATCCAGAGAGAATTCATGCAGCGGATGTTAAGAAAATGGCGGCGATCGCCTCTGCTACTAAACAGATGACTCAGTTAGTTGAAGACTTACTTTTATTAACTAGAATGGATGCACCAGCAGCCAAGATCGCCCGCGAGTGGATAGCGGTGCCGTTAGATGAACTATTAGAGGATTTGCTAGATTTGTGGGAACTGCAAGCTCAAGAAAAGCAAATTATTCTCAAGTCAAATTTAGCCATTAATACGTCTGTAATGGGAGATGCTGCACAGCTAACTCGTTTGTTTTCCAACTTGCTCGGAAACGCAATTCATTACACACCAGCGGGCGGAAGTGTGACTGTTTCTCTGAGCAGACAGAACCGATCGACAATTGTGAGTGTAGAGGATACCGGCATCGGCATTGCTCCAGAAGATGTAAAGTTAGTTTTCGACAGATTTTGGAGAGCAGATAGAGCCAGAAATCGCCGCGAAGGGGGTTTGGGGATGGGATTGGCGATCGCCCAAGCAATTGTCCAAAGCCACCGAGGAGACATTAGCGTTACCAGTCAGCTAGGAATAGGTAGCTGTTTTCAAGTAAAATTCTCCTCAGTAGCTTAAGAGTTGATATTAATAGAAAACCTTAACTCTTCTTCCCAGATTCTCCTTGTTCACCGCTTTCTCCTTGTTCTCCTTTTTCTCCACTTTCCCCGCCCCTCGAAGCTGTCATTGTGACATTACTATCTGTCAACTAAAGTTCAGAAGTGAAACTACTTTTTTTCCGGGGTTTTGGTTTTTTTCCTTCGCCGCTTTCTCCTTGTTCGCCGCCACTGCTACTCATTAAGACGATCGGTTTAACCGGCTTGCTGTTGCTCATCGATGAATTAGCAGCATTACTTAAAAGAGAAATAGGGGAAAATTGATTAACACTGCTATCATTCTGGGATGCGATCGCACTAGCAGCTACAGATGTTAAAACGCAAGCTCCAATGCCGAGCCAAATCTTAGTTTTATTTTGCATCTTTCAAAAAGCCTTATTCTGGGTGATTACTGCTACTATCCCAAAAAAAAGTAAAGAACTCGGAAAGAACCAAAAATATCTAAAAATTGTTTGCACAGACATTACCTTATTGCTGCTACAATGCGAGTCCATTAGCAACCTGTAGGAGTGTCCCAAATGATTATCTGTATGGCAAATCTTCTGACTTCAGAGGAATTAGGATTAATTGTCGATCGCCTAAAAAATGCTGAATTTGTCGATGGGAAGTTAACAGCAGGTTGGTACGCCCAACAAGTAAAAAATAATTCTCAACTAAAAAATGATGCGGCTCCAACTCAGGAACTCAGAAATTTAGTCAATCAAGCACTAAAACGCAATTCTTTATTCCAAATAGCGGCGCGCCCTAAAGCAATTCGTCCCATTATGTTTAGTCGCTATCAAGGAGGAATGTACTACGGGACACATATTGATAATGCGATTATGGGAGATGAAGAACTAATGCGATCGGATTTATCTCTCACTCTATTTCTCAGCGATCCTGCAACTTATACGGGCGGGGAATTAGTGATTGAAAGTACCCAAGGCGAACAAGTTTTTAAACTTGATGCTGGTTCAATGGTTGTTTATCCTACTACAACTTTACACCGGGTGGAACCTGTAACTGAAGGTGAAAGACTAGCGGCGGTGACTTGGGTGCAGAGTTTAGTTCGGGATGCTCATAATCGAGAAATTCTCTTTGATTTGGATACGGTTCGCGATACCCTTTTTCAGAAGTCGGGAAAGACAGCGGAGTTTGACTTGCTATCCAAAAGCATTGCTAATTTGCTGCGAAAATGGGCTGACGTTTAGGTTGAGCAGGACTTACACAAGAGACCAAGGGATAAGGGCAACCACGGGGGATTGCCCCTACATTCACACGAGATATAGATGTCGTGCGTCCAGGACTATTTAGGAGGTTTTGGAGGCGGATGAAATACATTTTAGGTCTTTCCGAGTTCTTTACTTTGTTTTGTCACAGTAATTGTAGATGACTTAAACAACAAGGATCTAACAGATGAGCAACCAAACTAAAATTTGGACAGGCGTGGGACAGTCTTATGTGACACAAGACAATTCTATCGATGTCGATCGAGTATCATCGGAGAGATACCAACTCTCAATTGGCGAAAGTGGGGAAAGTGGTGACAGCAATTCTGGCTACGAAAGTGGCGATGACAGCCGTTACGAAAGTGGTGACAGCAATTCTGGCTACGAAAGTGGCGATGACAGCCGTTACGAAAGTGGCGATGACAGCGGTAACAACATTGGTAACAGCAATTCTGGGTACACAAGTGGCGATGACAGCCGTTACAACATTGGCAACAGCAATTCTGGGTACACAAGTAGTAGCAACGATGATGTATACAAAAATGGTGACAGCAATTCTGGGTACATAAGTAGTAGCAGCGATGATGGATACCAAAATGGTTATCAAACTGGTACTTCAGGGAGTGTTAGTAATTATGGATACGAAAGTGACGGCCATTTCTACGAGAATGAAATTAAAGGTACAGATAGTGATGACAGCTTGACAGGAATTCTTGGCAATAATATTGCTTTAAAAGGAGGCAAGGGCAATGATGTTCTGACTGGCAGCAATGGCAATGATAAACTAGAAGGCGGCAAGGGTTTTGACGCACTTAGCGGCGGTACAGGAAATGATATCGTTGATGGAGGGAAGGGTAAAGATATTCTGACCGGCGGCATGGGTTTGGATTTATTTGAGCTGGAAGGGCGAGGGGCTGCAAATATTTTCGATCTCGCTGATATCATCACGGACTTTCAAAAAGGCGCAGACATACTGAAGTTGAAAGATGGCTTAGGAATTTCTAACATTAATATCACTCAAGGAACTGGAATTTATGCTAGCGATACTCTGTTACAGATAGCAAGTACGGGTCAATATTTGGCAGTGTTGAAAGGAGTTAATGCTGGAAATATTAACGCGGCTGATTTCACTTTTTCATAATGCTAGGATTTGCGCCGAAGCCGGGTTTTTCACAACAGGACTTACCCACTTCGACCAAAGAAACCGGGTTTTTTACCGAATCTGCGGGTAACAACGAAATATTTTCGCAAAAAAACCCGGTTTCTGCCTACCCGTGCGTCCAAAACTATACAAAAGCGAAATATTTTCGCAAAAACCCGGTTTCTGCCTACCCGTGCGTCCAAGACTATCTGATTGGTCAACAACAAAACCTCTAAAAAATAGGAGAATAAATAGATGGCTAGCCTTAATTTTCGCAAACTTCACCGCCAAGTTGCACCGATTATTTTTATCCCTTTACTATTGAGTGCATTAACTGGTGTTACCTATCGGCTCGCACAAAGTTGGTTTGGTATAGAAGATGATGCTGCCGAGATTTTTATGGTAATTCACCAAGGAAGCTATCTCGGAAAGGAACTCAGACCATTTTATGTGCTTTTGCTGGCTTTGGGAGTGATTGGGCTGATAGTCACTGGTTTGACGATGACCAAATTTTTTGGTCGCGCACGCCCTGAAAGACCAGGTGCTAAACTTGATTTTCGTAAGGTTCACCGTATTGCTACACCGATTATTGTCTTGCCTTTAGCAGTCAGTACGGTTACAGGTGTAATCTACCGAGTTGGCAGAAGCTGGTTTAAGATGCCGAAAGAGGTAGGAGAAGTTTTTTTGAATATCCACCAAGGAGAATATTTGGGAGATTTTTTGATGCCAATCTATGTGCTTTTTGTGGGTATTGGTGCGATTTTGCTGCTGGTAACAGGAATCAATATGACTGGTATTTTTCGGAAACGTCGCCCGCAAACAACAGAGGAAGATAGCTAATACCATTTTTTTTTCGGGAATGACTGATGAAGATCGTGGTTTGAATCCTCTCTACAGTTGCATCTTTTTTGGGGAACTGGTATACAATAATTATCTGGTCACTGACCTTTAATTAAGATGATGAATAGAGGTATTGAAACGGAAAAAAAAAGTCTAAACTCAAAAAATGTATGGGACAGTCGGCTACAAGGAAGCCGCACCAGTGCATTTCTCAGTGAAGTATTAAGTAACAGCGGTCACTTTTTAATTCTGAAGAGTTTATCAGACTTGATATTAGCTGGTTTCTTCAAATTTATCACAGATCCAACTGAATATTTACTGATAGTAGCAATGCTTGTTCAGGCTTGGTATCTGTCGAACTCGAAATGCCACCGTTTTTGGGGAAACCTGATCTGCGTTGGTATTTATACGCTGATTGATGTGCCGATAGACGGGCTAGATTTTTTCCAAAATTTTAGTCACATTGTCTTTTGGTTATTTTCTCTGATGATTGCTACTTTGCAAGGATTGCGATTCCATTGGGCTAAGGGTATTGATTATTGGCTGATTCCACTGGAAAGTTTGGTAAGGGCTCTGATGGTGGTAGCTTTTTATGTTGTGATTGGGATGAAATCTCAATATTTAATTGCTAATCTCGAATTAATTGTGACATTTGCGGGGACGGCAACGCATTGGTTTCTTAGTTGGAGTATGGTGTTTATCGGTTTGCTTTTAGGGTTGCAGTCGGTACAGCTTGTCAAACAGAGAAAGCAGCTACAAAAAACTGCTCAACTACTGGGAAATATGGCAGAATGGGGAATGGGAAGTCATGTAGTAGACACAGCGCTTAATAATCCAGCAGGTTTGGCTTTTCAAAAGTGCGATCGCACGATTTTATTTATGGATATTCGCGGTTTTACAAGTTGGTGCGAAAAAACTTCTCCTGAGACAGTTGCAGCGGTTATCAATGAATATTACCGCTGTGTTGAACCATCAGCTTCTCAGTTTCAGCCTTTAAGAATAACATTTACAGCCGATGAAGTTATGGCGATTTATGCTACGCCACAGCAGGGAATTGCTGCGGCTAAATCTATGAGTAAAGCTGCTTTAGAAATGCTTGAATTATATGGAATTGGTGCGGGATGCGGGGTGCATTGCGGGAGCGTTATTGAAGGGCTATTTGGCGGTGAAGATGTTCGGACTTATACGGTGATTGGTGATGTTGTCAATACAGCCAAACGCTTAGAAAGTGCCACGCCTGGTGGTGCGATTACTATTTCTGATGCTGTTTATCAAAGGATGTCACAACATCTAACGGTGGAACCTTGCGAACCGATCGCGGCCAAAGGTAAAACAGCAGCTTTAATTGCATGGCGGTTAATATAGCTAGCCGTCAGGGATTGCGAACACAGAGTAAAAAAGGGCGATATATTCAATCAGAAAACTCTGATTATATCCTCTAGTTAAATAGATCTAAATTTAGATAAAAAACTTCTGTACCGTCTGGCGATCGAATTAACTTTTCTACGGCGTTAGGGAGTTGATCTTGGCGGTACAATTCGGGAATTTCGCAGAAGTTTTCTTCGGATATTTCCAAGATTTTTGGCATATTAGGAACCGGAATTCCCAGGCGATCGCTCTTATTTAAACTGCAAACAATCAGGTAGTTGTTGTCGGGAATAGTCCGGATGCTGGGAAATATTTTAGATAAACTAATCAGCGTAATTAGTTCTTCTTGGTGTCGCACTAAACTTTGACCGCTCTCTAAAAAACCGTAGGGAGTAAAGTCTTTAACAATACGCAGCACTCGTTCTATAGGAACAGCATAGTAGACGTTCCCCAATTCAAACGAAACAAATTTTTTAGGGGCAATTCTAACAGTGGCTTGTTTGTTGCTCCGAAAGCGGCGATTGTAATTGGCGTGAGTCATTCGATTTTAGATTTTAGATTTTAGATTGAAGATTATTGGATTTTAGATTTTAGATTATTCGATTTTAGTAGGTGAGTCGGGTGCGTAGTTTCCACTATTATTCGCGTATTCACTTACTTTTTGCCTAAGTTTTGTTTGAGATTAGAGATTATTTGATAGCAAATTTGAGATGGTGGATTAAATTATTGATTGGTGGATTAATTTGGGGATAGCTTGTAAAAGTTGGGCTTCGCTGTAAGGTTTCGTGAAATATTGATTTGCGCCTAATTCCATTGCCATTTGCCGATGTTTTGCCCCGCTACGGGATGTCAGCATGGCTACAGGAATCTTAGCAAACCGCTCGGTCGATCTGATCGATCGCAACAATTCAAATCCATCCATCCGAGGCATTTCAATATCCACGATCGCCAAACTGCAATCAAGACCATTTTGCAACTTTTCCAGGGCATCCACACCGTCTTTAGCCTGTACCACCCGGTAGCGAGCACGAGTCAGCGTCAGAGACAACAACTGGCGAATTGTATAGGAATCATCCACTACCAAAATCTGCGGTGACTGACTCGAACTCGCCGGCATCTCCTGCACTTTACCGGAGACAGCGGCGATCGAACTATTTACCCCAGGTTGGCCCACCAAATCATCCACATCCAGAATATTCACCACGCGCCCGTCCCCCAAAATCGTAGTCCCCAAAACGCCGCGAGGCTTGGATAGAGGCGGCGGCAAAGGTTTAACCACAATTTCCTGCTGACCGATCAGCCGTTCCACGGCCACCGCCAGCATTCCTTCGGTAGAAGCCAAAACCAGGACAGGAATTTCCTCTTGGGTCAAAGGATCAGGAGAGGGGGCATCCGGCCCGACGACGCTGTATTCGAGCAAATCTTGCATTCTCACCAAACGAATAAATTCCTCCCGCCACCACAGCATTGGTTGATTGCCGGCAATGTGAACTTCCGAGGCTTTAATGTGCAGAATTTCCTCGACTGCATCCAGCGGCACTGCTATTTTATTGTGATCTGTCTTCACCATCAAAGCATCAGTAATCGACAGCAGCAGCGGCAGTTTGATAATAAAACTCGTACCTTTTCCGAGGCGAGAGTCTACCTTCACAGTCCCCCGCACAGTCCGCAAATTTGTTCGCACCACGTCGAGTCCTACTCCCCGCCCCGAAAGGTCGCTGACCCCTTCTGTAGTGCTGAAACCCGGCCAAAACAGAAAATCGTAGAGTTCGGCAATGGAAAATTCTTGAGCTTGTTCCTCCGTCGCCAAACCCTTTGTGACAATTTTACGGCGAATCATTTCCGGGTCAATGCCTTTGCCGTCATCGGCGACAGTAATAATAGTTTGGCCGCCTTGGTGGCGGGCTTCTATTTCTATTTGACCGCTGGCCGACTTGCCGCTTGCTTTCCGAACTTCTGGCATTTCGATGCCGTGGTCGAAAGCGTTTCTCACTAAGTGTATTAAGGGGTCGCGCAAAGCATCGAGCAAACTTTCGTCAATTTTGGTATCTCTTCCCACTAGCAGCAGGTTGACATCTTTATCGTATGTGAGGCACATCTCCCGCAGGGCTCTGGGCAAGTGATCGACGGCGCGACTGAAACTTACGACTCGCAACTGCATGACGCGGCTGCGTAGTTGTTCGGTAATGCGGCGCAGTTGGTCGGTACTGCGCTCGAATTTCATGGCTAAGGTGTCTAATTTGGTGGCGGATTGAGAAATTGCTTGGGCAGTTTCGATGACTTCTGCGGCTGTCGAGTGGAACTCTGTATAACGATCCATCTCTAAGATATCGAAGTGAGCATGAACCGGAGAGGATTTGCCGTTAGCAATCATTGGGAATTCTGTTTCTGCTGCAAGTTTTCCCACTCCAGAGTTTCCGTTTCCCCCTCTCCACTCTGCAAAGCTCAGTCTGTCGTATTCTTCTCGCAACTGACCGCCGAATTGGTTTAAATCTACGATACTGCGGCGGATGCGCTTGACTTCGCCGCGCAGTTCGGATTCTTGAAGTTCTAAATTTGTACGGTTGATGACTAATTCCCCGACTAGATTCACCAATTCAGTTAAGCGTTCTAAGTCTACCCGGATTGTCGGTCTTTGCGGGTTGGGGACTGGGAGAGTCGGGGAGGGGGAGATTTCGGGGAGAGTGGGAGAGGGGGAGAGGGGGAGAGTGGGAGAGGGAGAGTCGGGGGGAGTGGGGGAGATTTCGGGGATGTCGATCGCCCTTCCTTCCAATATTTGTTGGCGTGCGGTTTGCAAGTTTTGGGCGATCGCCCAACCGTGGGATTGCAACCGTTGTACAGTCAAGTCGGGAGAGTCAATCAAATCTCTGAGGGCTGCGGCGACTTTGCCAAAATCCGGCAATTGCAGCATTCCAGCCAAACCGGAAAGTTGGTAGTAAACCTGGTTGAGGGCGGTGACGCTTGTTGCCAAATCTGCCTCGGAAGCTTGGGAAAGCTCGGTTTCTAGGCGATTGAAGAGTGTCGGCACTTGGTGTTCAAAAATCTGTTTCAGGGTTTCCGGGGCGGGCGATTGGCTGACTGCGAGGACTGGCTGCTGTTCTGACTTGCCGTACTTGGCCTGGAATTCCGAGAAAATTCGGGCGATCGCCTCCAAGTTTTCGGTTTGATCCGGAGTTGTGACATCGGAGTGTTGAACTGATTCGATCGTAATCTTTTTGAGAGCATCCACCCCCTGCAGCAAAACACTCACAGTAGTCGGTTCCAGGGCCGCCAAGTCTGTGCGATCGCGCAAAATGACAAAACAGTCCTCCAGCGTGTGAGCCGCCGCCGACACGTTTTGAAAGCCCAACATCGAACCCGCACCTTTAATCGAGTGAGCCGCCCGAAACATTTCTTTAACTGCCGCTTGTCGCTCTTTCAAACCCGCAGCTTCCATCGCCAGCAGATTCGTCTCCATTGACTGGAGAAACTCTTCGCATTCTGCGGTAAAAGCATCTATTAATTCGTTTAAATCGTCATCATTCATATTAAATTAGTCATTGGTTAGCAGTCATTAGTCATTAGTCAGTTCTTAGATTATGTCCGGTTCATTTCAACCCGCACCACTCAAATAATCTGGTGAAACCGGGTTTCTTCCTAGATTTATCGTACTCAACCCAAATTTTTCGGAGAAACCCGGTTTCTTGCCCCAACGACAGAAATGCGAGCGCACTTTTTGCGTTGGGAGAGGGGGCGGGTTTATGCAGATTGTCGGTAATAATTCAAGATTTTTGATGAACCCGCCCCTACAGAATTGTGGTATTTAACCGGATTTAATATGACCAATGACTAATGACTAATGACGAATAACTAACTGCGGAAATTCGCCACCGACTTTTGCAATTGGCCCAGAGAACCAGACAACTCGTCCAAAGATGCTTTGACATCCGCACCTTTTTGTGCGGTAGTATTCGCAATCTCGTTGACTTGCTGCATACTGTTAGCAATTCCCTCAGCCGAAACAGTTTGCTTGGCAGATGCAATAGTAATATTCTGCACCAAAGCATTCATTTCTCGACTAACTTCGATGATGGCATTGAGGTGAGTTTTAGCTTCGCTTGCTAGCTTAGTGCCTTCCACTACCTCCAGCGTCCCGGATTCCATTGCCTTCATCACGCGGCTGATTTCTTCTTGAATTGTACCGACAATTTCCGAGATTTCCTCCGTAGCGCCGGCGGATCTTTCTGCTAATTTCCGCACTTCTTCGGCAACAACTGCAAAGCCTAAACCTTGTTCGCCGGCTCGCGCCGCCTCAATAGTAGCATTCAAAGCTAATAAATTAGTTTGCGAAGCAAGTTGAGAAATCGAAGTCACAATTTTGCCAATTTGCTGCGAAGATTCGCCCAAACGCTTCATCATTTTCGAGGTAGAGGCGATCGTCAACCGGAGCCCGTTAATGCCTTCGACAGCTCGATCGACCGCCATACCGCCGACTTCAGCCGTTTGAGAAGACTGCTGAGCCACTGTTTCCGCCCGCACCGAAACATCTCGCACGTCACGGATCGAATTCACAATCCGCTCGATTTCGCGCATGATGGCAGATATTTTTGCTGCCTGAATTTCTGCCTGTTGGGTGAGTTGACTGGTATTATTAATCGACTCGCCGGTGGCAGATGTTACCTGTTCGGCTAAAGTTTGAATTCCTGTTACCACTTTCCGCAGAGAACCGATTAAGAAGTTGAAAGAGTCGGCGACAGCACCTAAAACGTCGTTAGTCACTTCCGCCCTGACTGTCAAGTCGCCTTGAGCCGCGCCTTTAATTTCTCCCAACAATTTAAGGACTTGCTGCGTCAGAGAATCAGCTTCAGCTTTACGTTCTGCTGCCAATTTTCCTAGTCGTTCTTCTGCCTCTTTGCGCTCGGTGATGTCAAAGCGGATGGCGATATATTTGACTATTTGGCCGCTGGTATCAAAGATGGGGGAGATCGTCGAATCTACCCAATAAAACGAGCCATCTTTGCGTCGGTTTTTGACTTCCCCTTTCCACACCAAACCGCGAGAAATTTTCACCCACATTTCTTCAAAAAATGATTGGGGATGGTAGCCTGAATTGACGAGGCGGTGGTTGCGGTGCAGGAGTTCTCCCATGCTGTAACCGGAGATTTCAATGAATCGGTCGTTGACGTAGGTAATGATGCCTTGGAGATCAGTTTCGCTGACGATCGCCGATTCGTCTAGGGCATTTTGCCGCGTTTTGAGTTCTTGCAGCAAACGTTCCTGTGCCTCGGCCAACTGCTGCATTCGCTGCTGGGATGCTCTTTGTTCGGTGACATTGCGGCAAACGACTACGCCGCCTTTAAGCGCCCCCGTTTCGTCTTTGAGCGGCCGACCGTTAACTTTCACCCACACGCCGTCAGGCTTGCGTGCGTGGCGGGTGAAAAGGTCTACATCGTCAACTACTTCTCCTCGAACCGTCCGCGCTAAAGGTATTTCGGCTGGGGGATAGGGAGTTACGGTATCGGGCAAGAATAAACCGTATTTTGCCGACCATTCGTTGGGAAGAGTGTCTGTCGCACCCTTGCCAAAGATATCTTCGGCGGCGGGGTTGAATAAAAGAAAATTGCTATTTTCGTCGGCAGCAATTATGCCGTCGCCAATGCTGTTTATTAGCAGTTGCAAGAGATTGCTTTGCTGCCGAAATTGGCCTTCGGATCGGGCTAATTGGGCTGTTGTTTCTTGTAATTGATTAAGTGCCTGTTTGCTTTCGGTAACGTCGCGAGCGACTGCATACATGAGCTTTTGTTCGGTTTCAGGTCGCACTTTCCACGACAGCCACCTGTAGGAACCGTCTTTGCAACGGTAGCGATTTTCATAAGACTTTAATTCGGAGCCGCTGGCTACTTTTTCCGCTTGTTCGAGGGTTGATTGGCGATCGTCTGGATGGACTAAATCGATATAATAGTTGTCTTCGAGTTCAAGCGCCGCGTAGCCGAGTGTCTTTTCCCAAGACGGATTGATGCGCTTGAATTTGCCTTCAAAATCTATAATACAAACCAAGTCTAGGGAAAGGGTAAAAAATCGATCGCGCTCTACTTCTGCTTTTTTGCGATCGGTAATTTCGATCGCCACAACCCCGATACCGATGGGTTTGCCGTCAGATCCGGGCAAAGGAAAGTATGACGCCAGCCAATCTCGCAGGACGCCCGGTTCGTTGAAGAGTGATCCCGACACCTCAAGGTTTAACAACGGTTGGTTGGTGGCGAGAATCTGCTGCAACATCGGCACTTGGGTATCGCTCATTTCGGGTAGAACTTCCCTCACCGTCTTACCGAAGTGTTCGGCAACTGAGACGCCGGTGGTTGCCGCTAATTTCTCGTTGACTTGCACGAAGCGCAACTGCTCGTCAAAAATACACATTGAGGTGGGGGCGGCTGCGAAAAATGCGTCAAAGCGACTTTGACGCACAACTAATTCTCGTTCTAGGGCTTTGCGATCGCTGATGTCACGGCCTTCTGGAATGAGCATCAAGACTTTGCCGCTCTCGTCTGTAATGGGTTTGATGGAGAAGTCAACGGTCGCCACTGCACCGTTGGCAACTAGCACATCCACTTCGTAACGGACTACCTCGCCGGCTGCGGCTGCGGCGATCGCTTCTTGTATCTGTTGCTTGGTTTCCGGGGAAATCTGCCACCACAGGGTTTCGGAAAACGGAGTGCCTATGATTTCTTCGCTCCGAAGGCCTGCGGCGGCCAAGGCTGTTTGGTTGGCTTCCAAAACGGTGCCGTCCGGTTTGAGCAGACCTATGAATTGGAACGATTGGTCGAAAATGGCTCGGAATAGTCTTTCGCGATCGCGCACCATCTCTTCTGCGCGTTTGCGATCGCTGATGTCGCGAGTAACTGTTGCGAACCCCATAGGCTCATCGGTTTCTGGGTGTTTGACTGTAAATAGGGTGAAGTCAACCGGAAAGTCTTCGCCGGTTTGAAAGTTCCTCAAACGGAATTCACCCTGCCAAAAACCGTCTCGCACAGTAGCCGGCACGATTTCTTCTTTGAAAATTTTACCATTTTCTACTGAGAAGAAGTCATACATACTTTTGCTTTTGACTTCTTCAATATTTAGCAATCCTGCTAGTTTCATTCCCGCGACATTCAGGTATGTTGCCTCTCCCTCCATGGTGGCCGTGCCGATAAAATCCGAGCTACTTTCTACGAGCGAAATCAATCTTTGCTTTTCGATTTCGGCTTGCTTGCGCTCCGTGATGTCGTTGTTAGTTTCTAAAATTGCTTTCGGTTTTCCCTGTTCGTCTCGCTGCAAATTCCAGCGACTGAATACGGTAATTTTGGTAGCAGAATTGGTGGTGTCAATTACTTCTCCTTCCCAATAATCCTGCTCTTCTAACTGTGCCGAAATAGCTGCTAAAGGCTGGGGGAAAATGGTGTGCAATAGAGTATGGCTGATTTTCCCCAAGGCTTCTTTTTTTGTCCAGCCGTACATCCGTTCGGCTCCCTGACTCCAATAATTAATCGTGCCGTCCATATCCCGAACGATCAAGGCCTCGCTGGCGAGGTCGAGCATTTGCAAGTTCTGCTGCAAGGCTTGTTCTACGCGCTTGCGTTCTGTAATGTTGCGGGCGATCGTTGAGAGAAATTCAATTTCTCCCTTCTCGGATTTGTGAGCAATAATTACTTGAGAAACTGGTATTTCTTCGCCGTCTAAACTCTGCCAAACTGTCTCGCCACTCCACACCCCGTCCCGGCAAGCTGCGGGGATGCCGACGTTCACAACAGTGTCGATACTTTTGGGGGATGTCAGGTCAGAAATGCTGATTCCGGTTAAATCTGCGTCAGAGCCAACTCCCAACATTTCTCTGGCTGCGCGGTTGATATAAATGGTGCGCTGTTGGGTGTCGGCGATGCCTACCCAGTCTGTTGTGGTTTCTAAAATTGCTTTGAAACGCAATAGTTCTTGTTCAGATTTGCGGCGCTGTGTGATGTCGCGCGCCAAGCCGAGCATTCCTAAAATATTGCCTTCTGCATCCTTGAGGGGCAATTTCTGGGTGTCGAAGGTGTGTACTTTGCCGTCGGCTAAGGTGGCTAAGTCGTTGGAGGCAGGCGCGAGGTGGTTGTCGGCCCGGAAGTTTTGGATTTGGTTCTGGGAATCGGTTTCGGCGTGGAAGTTGGCGAAGATTCGATCGACCGATATGCCGATTTCTGCGTCGTCTTTGCCGATAATTTCTGCTTGAGTTTTGCCGAAGGCGGCGGCGAAACCAGCATTGACTAGGGTGTAGCGCAAGTTTCGATCTTTGACAAAAATGCAGTCTGGCGTAGCATCAATGACTGTTCGCAGCAAGTTTTGGGAGCTTTCTACTTCTGCCAGTGTCTGCCGCAGTTGTTCTTCCATTTCCACGCGATTGGTGATATCTCTAATCGCGGCAACGAGAAATTGTCTGCCGTCGGCATCTACAAAGGTAGATTTTTTGGCGGAGACAAAGCGGGTGTTTCCTGCTGGGTCTGTAATGGTTTTTTGGACTTCGATGCTGGTATTTGTCAACAAAACTAATTCGTCTTTTTCTCGATATTTCTCTGCTTCCTCTTTGGGCAAGAACTGGTCGTAGGATTTGCCAATTAGTTCTTCTCTGCTATGACCGAGGTATTGACAAAAGGCATCATTTAATATGATCCAGCGGTGCTGTTGGTCTTTGACATAAATCGGGTCGGGGATGCTGTTGAGGATGTTGTTTAAGAATTGTTCTGAGGCTTTTAATTGCTCTTGGGCTGCGGTGCGATCGCGAATTTCCTGTTCCAATTGGGCGTTAGTTTGCAGGATCTGCTCGGTTCTTTCATTCACTCGCTGCTCTAGTTCTGCGGTTAGCTGCTGCAATGCGGCTTCTGTCTGTTTGCGCTGGGTAATGTCGCGGCCTTCGGCGAGGATTTGAAATACTTCTCCTGTTTCATTTAACAGCGGCTTAAACGACACGTCAATTACTGTCACATGGTTGTTGGGGCCGGTGATTTCGTATTCTTCGCGGACAAACTTGCCGGCAGAGACTTGTTTAATGTTTGTTTTTAGGCGCTGCTGATTGGTTGGAGATGATGCCCACCCTGGTGTCAGCCAAAATTTCAGCCCCAGCAGTTCTGATGCTTGGAAATCGCCCAATTCTAGCGCCGTCTGATTTGCTTCGATCAGAGTACCGTCTGGCTCCAATAATGCGATCGCTTGAAAAGCTTGGTCAAAAATTGCGTGAAATTGCTGGGTAGTTTCGCTCAGTGCTTGTTCTGTTTCTTTTTTAGAGCTCAGGATTTGCTTGGAACCTACTAAGAATCCGTAGCGGTTGGACAAACTCAAAAAAACGAGTGCCGCCATTACAGTTATCCAATCGAACACACTTTGTGCCACCGGAGAGTGTGGCAGCCCTAGGTATTCGGCGGCGTGGCCGCTGTGGCCGAAAGCGCAGCTCCAAAATATGGCTGCTGTGGCTGTGGCGAAGATGTCGAACCCGAATTGACGGTTTCGCCACAAACCTAAGCTGATTATCCAGGCGATGGCAAAGTAAGACACACAAATGATGCAATTAGCAGTTCCAGCTACCACCGATTGGGAAAAGTCAGGCAATGTCAGGGTGAAAGTCGTTGCGAGCCAGGTATAGAGAAGTTCGATCATAAAATTAAGGATGGGCAAATCGGATGCGGGCGATCGTTAGTTAATATTATTGATGCACAGCCGTTGCAGACTTATCTTTATTGTTGATTTTTACCAGCGTTCGGAATGGGCGATCGCTTCTACATCGACAATCATTAGCAAGCGTCCTTCGGAATTGTACAGACCTTTTAAGAATGGAGCTAGGTCGGGACTGACATCTAGTGCTGAGACAATACGATCAGGATTGAGAGGTAAAACTCCTTCGACGCGGGAGACGGCTAATCCCAGGCGCATTTTCGAGAACAATCTCACGTCTCGTGGATCAGGCGCTTCTACCACTAAGATGCGACTGTTTGGGTGGTAGGTGTCAACAGACTCAATACCGACAAACAGTCCAAAGTCTGCTGCTGCTAAGATTTCGCCCCGCAAGTTGGTTAATCCCAGCAAAAATGGCTGGGTATTGGGAACCAGGGAAATCGGTTGTTCCTTGAGGGAAAGGACTTCCCGCACTGCCTCTAACTCTATGCCGAACAGACTGCCTCCTTGACCGAACAGGAGAAATTGCTTTGTTGCACTTGTCTGATGCCCCCCAGCGGGGGGAGCCGTTATTTTCATGGCTTAATTTTTAGTTTCTAGTGTAGCTTACAAATTAAAGTTTTGCTTTGACCCTAAAGCCGATCGCCGATCGAGTTTTTCAGCATCACTTTGGGTGCCTCAAATGTTTCCGTTAAATAAATCCAGGCTGGGCAAATAAGCTGGTTTTTATCATTAAACATAAACTTTTATGGAATTCAAAAACCCAGTTTATTAAAAAAAAACGGGGTTTGTCGGTATAATGTTTTTTGGGAAGCCGCCGATGGCTTATATTCGGTTTACGCTGAAAGCAGGCGCTGCACTATGTGGACGAGTTGTTGAGGTTCAAAGGGTTTGCTGACGTAAGCGTCGGCCCCTAAATCAGTTCCCCAAGCTTTATCGATCTCGGTGTTTTTATGAGTACAAAATACTACGGGCAATTTGGCAGTTGTGCGATCGCCCCGCAATTCTCTGATCACTTCAAACCCGTTCATTCGTGGCATCACTACATCTAAAACGACCAAAGCCGGAGGGGTTTTGCGGATCATGGCGATCGCTTCTTCGCCGTCGCCTGCCCGGATTACATCCAGTCCGGCATCTTGAAGAATGCGGCAGATAATTTCTAGTTCGCTCTTAACGTCGTCCACTACTAAAATTTTGGACATGATTCCCCACTTCCTTGCTGTTATTGACAGCGGACTACGTTTATTCAGAAGCTGACGCGATCGGCGGCGATGAGACTAGACCGCTTTGCGGACAAATTAATGTACTTCCAAATACAATATAGCTGATCGTATGGCTGAACGTTAGGTGTCTGCGATAAAAAGCGATAAAAATTTACTTTACTAACGGAATCGCTGTATAAATTAATCGGAAATTACTAATTGATTCTTGGTGATTCGCTGTTGCAAAACCAACAGATATTAGTATAGCACTCCTTGCCGGAGTCGTAAAGTTTTACCCCAGCCCAACCCTCCCCTTAGCAAGGGGAGGGAGTAAGAAATTTACCAATAATTTAGGATGAACATATAAAGATATATTGGCAAAAAAAGGCAGCTTTTATACGTTTTTTTGAGATTTACTTGAAACAATTGAGTTTTAAAGAGTGCCTAAGTTGGGCTAGATAAATTATTTGCTGAGTGCCATAAAGCGCAATTAAAAAGTAGCTATAGCGGTGCTAATATGGGAAAAAAAGGTTATTCTCAGGCAAAATACAGCATAATTTGGCTGACCCAGCACTCTTATTTTATTAATAAAACAAGTCAAGTCTGAGGATTGTAGCAATAATATTTAAAGACTTTTATTGTGTGTAATTTATAATGGGGGGGCAAATTAATATCAATTCGGGTAGCATGGGAATAGTAAAATCCCCTCAACAGTCTACAATCTAATCCATCTGCGTTAATCTGTGTTTATCAGCCCTAATCTGCGGTCAAAAAAAGATAATTTATTCACCGCCCAGGACAAGGGATTGACGCAGATTCACGCAGATGAAAAGAATAGAGATAGGAATAATTCCGATGCTAACAGATTTGATATCAATGGGCCGGGCGATAGTCTAATTTTACCAAGTAGAGGAGTGTTGGGTTCACCAAAACTGCTACCAGCAGGCGATCGCCATCCTTGAGCTTGATTGTGGGATCAGCAGCAAAGACTGCTGCAAGATGCGGTCAATCGATTTGAGATTTGAGATTTGAGATTTGAGAATTGAAGAAAGCGCTCCCACTGATAAATCCGGGGGCTGGTGATGAGCAGTCGCAGCTTTTTTCTCGCTTCACGGATGAATCCGGCGGGCCCGGACGACATTGCTTGATTGTCAAATTAGTCGGTGAGACAGAGACGGCGATCGGCTATAATAAAGAACTAGAGGAAAAGAACACCGAAAACCCGAAAATATGGTTGCCATCCAAAGAAATCTCAACATTGCCGCGCTAGAAGCAGAATACAGTCAAAAAACACCGCGAGACATTCTCAAATTTGCCCTAGAAAATTTTGACAATATCTCCATTTCTTTCAGCGGGGCTGAAGATGTAGTTCTGATCGATATTGCCTCAAAAATCACCAAGAATTTCCGCGTTTTCACCCTAGACACCGGACGATTGCACTCGGAAACTTATCAGTTTTTGGATCAAGTCAGAAAACATTACGGCATTAAATTAGAAGTAATGTTTCCCGATGCAGCAGAAGTACAAGCCCTAGTAGAAGAAAAGGGATTGTTTAGTTTTTATCAAGACGGTCACAAAGAATGCTGTGGGGTGCGGAAAGTCAAGCCGCTGCGCCGCAAACTGAATACTCTCGATGCTTGGATTACAGGTCAGCGCAAAGACCAAAGTCCCAGTACCCGCAACGGTATTCCGGTCATTGAAGTTGACACTGCATTCTCAACTCCAGACCATGAATTAATCAAATTCAACCCCTTAGCAAACTGGTCTTCGGCAGAGGTTTGGGAATACATTCGCGCTTTGGATGTGCCTTACAACAAGTTGCACGAACGCGGTTTTGTAAGTATTGGTTGCGAACCTTGTACGAAGCCGATATTGCCGAACCAACACGAACGCGAAGGTCGCTGGTGGTGGGAAGAAGCGACCGTAAAAGAGTGCGGTTTGCACGCTGGTAACGCCCAAACATAGTTTAAATCACTTAAGGAGTAAGGTGCGCTAGGCTCACCAAACGAATAGTAGGGTGCGCTGGGCGCACCTTACCCAAGAATAAATGCACTTCACATAAATCGTAGCGGAAGAATTCGCAATTAAAATAAACACAAATTAAGCAGAGCTTGCCCTTAAACTTTGATAGAATGATCGACATTCAGAATAAATGCTAGCCGAAGAATTCGCAATTAAAATAAACACAAATTAAGCAGAGCTTGCCCTTAAACTTTGATAGAATGATCAACATTCAGAAAAGTTTTTAAAGTAGGTACTATATGCTCGCGTCAACTAGCGAATTGCTGAACACGGCTTTGAGAAATGGTTATGCGATCGGCGCTTTTAACGTCTACAACCTAGAAGGAGTCAAAGCCGTCATCAAAGCGGCCGAAGCGCTGCACAGTCCTGCTATACTGCAAATTCACCCCAGTGCCCTCCAATACGGAAAATCGCCTTTAGTCGCGCTGTGCATCAAAGCGGCCCGCAAATCTTTAATGCCGATCGCAGTACACTTAGATCACAGCACCTCAGAAAAAGACATTGACCTCGGCCTAGGTGCGGGCATTAAATCAATTATGGCAGACGGTTCTTTTTTGCCATACGAACAAAACTTAATATTTAGCCGGGAAATGACTAAATTAGCCCACGCTAACGGTGCGGCAGTGGAAGCAGAAATCGGCAGAATTAGTGGCCGGGAAGACGGTTTGACCATCGATGAGAAAGCCGCAAGGATGACCGATCCCGTAGCAGCAGTAGAGTTTATCAAAGAAACTAATGTGGATTTTTTAGCCGTAACGATTGGTAACGTTCACGGCAAATATTTAAGCGAACCAAAACTAGATTTTCCGCGTCTGGCAAAAATCCGGGCTGCTGTTTCAGTGCCGTTAGTGATGCACGGTGCTAGCGGTTTGCCCGAATCAATGATTCATCAATGTATTGAATTCGGAGTATCGAAATTTAATGTGAATACAGAAGTTCGCGAAGCTTATATGGACGTGTTAAAAAGTAGCATTTCTGAGGCCCATCCGGATTTGTTGGAAATAATGGAAAAAGCTATCAATGCCATGCGATGGGTCATTTCTGACAAACTGCAACTTTTCGGTTCTGTCGGTAAAGCTTATTTGCATCACTCTCCCTACGCGGATGACTTGACCGCAAAGAGTACCAGAAACAAACAAACAAGCCGCAACCAATCAAGTTTTGATCAAATGTTAAAGCCTGTGTATAGTGAGGCTTTCTGTCTTCTTGTGAAGTAAAAAAACTCAAGTCCTGACTGCGAACCATTTTGTAGTCAGGACTTCAGTCTTCTCTAACCGTTTAAAAATCGATCGGGATCGATGCCAGATTCCCGCAGCCGCCGAATTAAAGACTGCAATTGAGCTTCCGCTGACTCGGCCCGCTGCCGTTGCTGTTCCGCTTCCGTCAGAATCCAATTGCCATCAACATCATACCAGCGCAACCACAGTCGATCGATTCCTTGAAACTCTCCTTGCCACAAACCCAAGCCCAAACCTAGGTCAGGAATCCACACTCGCGACTCAGGCAATTCTAATTCTTGATAGTGTCCGCCCTTCAATTCAAACACTCGCAATTTGTTAGTATAGCGGCTGAAAACGGCATAAACAGGAACCCGCAAAATTTGCTCGTAAACCTCCCATTTTCTCGGCGGTTCCTCCTTCCTATCCGGCTGCAAAACTTGCCCGTTACCCGCAGTGTTTCCCGACTGAAGTGGCAACTTTTCTTCATCGGTATTGTCGCCTAAATCTTCTTTTTCCGTTCCCGGCGAAAGTAGTTCTACAATTACAAAAGGATTCACGCCTTCCTGCCAAGTAACGTAACTCATCCGCAGTTCGGATTGATCGTAAAGTCGGGGAACTCCCACAACTCCAAACCAATCCGGCCGCTTGTGCCACAAAGTGTGCTGCACGTCATAATAAAGGTTCATGTCGGTGCCGCTAAATATCTCAGAAGCCGGATAATTCCGAGGCCGAAACGTCAGGCTCAACAACTGCGGCTGCAAATCGTGAAATTCGTCAGGCAAACCAGGTTCCTCCGGGTCTTCGCTAGGTAAATCGTACATCGTCGGCAGCGTTTCTCTGGGCGATCGCGGCGGATCGGTTTGCGGCACAGGATATTTAAAAGGCAACATATAATATTGAGCAATGACTGCATTTATGCTAACATCATGGGAACATCCCAATGATGCTTTCACAGGAGTGCAAGCCGGAGAGCTAGAAGCGAGATATATCGGCTTTGCTGTGCGGGACGAGCGCACTCCTAGAAAACGATTTTAACAAAATCGGGATGATCCCTTTTCTTCCTCTCTTCTGTGAAGTTAATCTAAAATCTAAAATCTAAAATCTAAAATCGACTGATCCGAACTTCTGCACTATGATCGACATTCCTCAACTGATTGCTCAAGAACTTTCCATCAATCTGTCTCAAGTCAATAATGCTCTGGAACTTTTCGCAGAGGGAGCAACTATTCCGTTTATTGCCCGATACCGCAAAGAACGCACGGATTTGCTGAATGAAATTCAGTTGCGGGATATCTCCGATCGCTTCACCTATCTGACGGAAATAGAAGACCGCAAAAAATCGATCTTAGATACGATTAGCTCTCAGGGGAAACTCACTGAAGAACTGCAAGCTAAAATCGAATCGTGTTTGCAAAAAAACGAACTAGAAGACCTTTATCTGCCTTACAAACCCAAGCGGCGGACGCGAGCGACAATTGCTAGGGAAAAAGGTTTGGAACCGCTGGCGAATTTTATCAAAAGTCTGAACTTGCCGACGGCTAAACCAGCAGACTTTGAGGCGGAAGCAGCTAAATACATTTCGGAAGAAAAGGGAGTTAAAACAGCAGAAGAAGCTCTCAAAGGTGCTGCGGATATTTTGGCGGAAGCGGTTTCGGAAAAAGCAGAATTGCGGGCTTATTTGCGAGAGTTTTTAATGAAAACCGGAGTCTTTGTCTCGAAAATTAAAGATGATTTCCCGGAAGGAAGCACTAAATTTGAAATGTACCGCAATTACCAAGTTGCAGCGAGAAGCGTTCAGTCGCACAATATGTTAGCGCTGTTTCGGGGGGAAACGGAAGGAGTCTTAGATTTGGAACTGGCGTTTGATGAATCCGCAGTGATGGCTTATTTGGAGGGTCAGGAAATTAGAACTAGGATACCGGAAGTTAAAGAGTTTTATCGATCGACCTTGAAGGATGCCTTCAACCGACTGATGAAGACTTCGTTAATTACAGAAGTACGATCGCACAACAAAGCCGTCGCTGATATCGAGTCGATCGCCACTTTTGAAACCAACCTCCGCGAGTTGCTGCTGTCGGCGCCGGCGGGGATGAAACCGACATTGGCGATCGATCCGGGATTTCGCACGGGGTGTAAAGTTTCCGCCCTCGATGAAACCGGGCAATTTTTAGAATATCAAGCAATTTTTCCCCACCAAGCGGCCGCTCAGCGACAACAAGCGGGTAAAATTGTCAAGCATTTAATTAAAAAATATAAAATTGAATTAATCGCGATCGGCAACGGTACAGCTTCTCGCGAAACAGACGAATTTGTTTCGGAAGTTTTGGCAGAAATGGAAAGAAAACCGATTAAAGTCATGGTGAATGAATCCGGTGCATCGATTTATTCAGCAAGCGAAGTGGCGATCGCCGAATTTCCCGATCTCGACATCACCGTCCGCGGCGCAGTCAGCATCGGACGGCGCTTGCAAGACCCCCTCGCCGAACTCGTGAAAATCGACCCGAAATCAATAGGAGTCGGTCAATACCAGCACGACGTTGACCAAAAACTGCTCAAAAAGAAACTCGATGAAACAGTCGAAAGCTGCGTTAATTATGTCGGAGTTGACTTAAACACAGCATCCAAAGAACTGCTGACATTTGTATCGGGAATGACGGCAACAGTTGCCAAAAATATCGTTAATTACCGCAACGAAAACGGCGCATTTAAAAATCGCCGTCAACTCCTGAAAGTTCCCAAACTCGGCCCAAAAGCTTTTGAACAAGCAGCCGGGTTTCTCCGCATTCGCGGCGGAGAAAACCCCCTAGACAATACAGCAGTTCATCCCGAAAGTTATCCTGTCGTGCAGGCGATCGCCAAGGATTTAGACTTGCCGCTGACAGGAATAACACAAATATCGGAAAAAATCAAGACGGTAAACATCAAGAAATATGTTACAGAGAAAGTCGGAGAACCAACACTCCGAGACATTATTTCCGAACTAGAAAAACCCGGAAGAGACCCGCGCGCCGAGTTTAAATATGCTACTTTCCAAGCAGGAATTAAAGAAATCTCCGATTTGCAAGTTGGGATGGAATTAGAAGGCATAATCACGAATGTAGCTAACTTTGGAGCCTTTGTTGATGTGGGAGTGCACCAAGATGGTTTGGTTCACGTTTCTCAATTAGCCGATCGCTTCGTAGATGACCCCAAACAGATTGTTAAAGTCGGACAAGTTGTGAAAGTGCGGGTTTTGGAGGTGAATGAGAAGTTAAAGCGGGTTAGTTTGACGATGAAGCTGCAAGAAAAACCGCAACCGCAAAATGGCAATAGTGCGAGGCTTCCGGCCCCGCGCAGGCGTTAAAACTTTGGGGAAAGGTGAAAAAGGGCGATGGCGTCCCGCTTGCAGCCCGTGCTACGGCTATAATTATGTAATCCTCACCAACCTCAAAATTATATGGTTGCAAGTAAAAGCGACACCTATGTCTCCCCTGAAGATTATTTAGCAGGCGAGAAAGTCAGCCCCATCAAACACGAGTACAGACAAGGTGAAATCTATGCAATGGCAGGGGCAAAAAAAGCTCACGCCATCATTAGTCTCAATGCAGCAATTTTGCTGAGAAATCATCTTCGGGGAAGTGGCTGTATACCTTACGTGGCAGATGTAAAAGTTCGGATTGAGGCAGCAAATTGTTATTACTATCCCGATGTAGCGGTGACTTGCGATGAACGGGACAGTAATACTGATGAAGATTTTATTATCTACCCGCGCTTAATTGTGGAAGTTTTATCGCCGACAACAGCGGCTTTTGACAGAGGCGATAAATTTGCTGATTACCGCACTTCTGAAAGTTTGCAAGAGTATGTATTAATTAATCAAGAAAGAGTTAGTGTAGAGTGTTTTCGCCGGAATGCCGAGGGTTTGTGGGTGCTTTATCCTTACAGTCAAGGACAAGAAGTTCAGTTTGCTAGCGTTAATTTTAGCTGTGCGATCGAGACATTGTATGAAGATGCGATCGAGATTAGTTGATTTTAATTACTCTAGAATCACTGGAATAATTCGTAATTATATCTTGAATATGATTGAACCGCGAAGACGCGAAGGAAGAGAAAAGAAGAAGAAGCTGGTAATTGCTATTTTTTCTTGCTAGCTTTCCAAGTGCCACCGTAGAAGTAAAAAGGATTGTTTTTACTTACCGATTCCCAACATTTAAGACATAAAAAAAACCACTGCCCCGACTCGTCATACCGGGCGCGGTAGAGAGTCGGGGCAGATTGGGAACAGCGATCGCAAAATTTGATTCTGATTGCCCTGGCCATTGTTACTCAGTTTTAAACAATAACGGATTCTTGAGGGCGGGCGAATATCATGCGGCCGGCGCTTGTTTGCAGGGCGCTGGTGACTACGACTCTGGCTTCGCCACCGACATAGCTGCTTCCTGCTTCTACGACAACCATTGTGCCGTCATCCAAGTAACCGATTCCCTGCGAGGGTTCTTTGCCTTCTTTGCGGATTTTTAGTTCGATCGTATCTCCCGGCAAATAAGTCGGGCGCACCGCATGAGTCAAATCGTTGATATTCAAAACCGGCAGTTTTTGGACGGTAGCTACTTTCGATAAGTTGTAATCGTTGGTGAGCAAAATGCCGTCGATATCTAAAGCAAATCGGACTAATTTCGCATCGACTGTGGCAATATCTTCGTAGTCTGCCGAGTGAATTTGAATGCGTTCTGGATATGTTTCTTTGATGCGGTTGAGTACATCTAAGCCGCGGCGTCCGCGCACTCGCTTTTGATCGTTGGCGGAATCAGCTACCAGTTGCAGTTCTTGGAGCACGAATTGTGGCACGATAATTTGACCTTCGAGGAAACCTGTTTCTAGCAAGTTTTCAATTCTGCCGTCAATAATGCAGCTAGTATCGACAACTTTGGCAGTTGCTGGTTTGAAAGTACCTTCGGTTAGCAACACCGTGTCAAAGCTTTTGGGGTTGATCAGTCGCAAGAAAGCGCGGCCGTGGGTGTCGGTCAAACTGACGCCTGTGAAGCCGAACATGACGCTACCCAAGACTGCGACTAAAGGTTTGATGAAGCCGAACTCGCGGGGAATTGGCAGCAGGAATAGCGGAGCCAGCATTAAGTTGGCTACTAGCAGTCCGATGATTAAGCCGATCGCCCGCGTCAGCAGCATCTCCACCGGCATATCGCGGACTTGTTTTTCCAGCCGGCGGTAGGTTGTTTGAGCCACTAATCCCATCACGAAGCCGATTAATGCTCCAAAGGAACCTAGTACAGAACTTAAGCCTTGTATATTTGTAACTTGCTGCAGGAGATTGCTCGGCAGGAGTTCGACTCCGTAATAGCCGATGCCTCCGCCTGCGATTATGAATGAGATTATTATGATTGCGTCTAGCATTAGTTCTAGGTTAATGAATTTATTCCTATTATATCTTTCTAGTGCTGATACTTGTTTTCATGCTTTGGTCGGATCTCGCTATATTTGCTGAGGGATTTTTATAAACTTATATTTACCCGTTGTACCCTTTGGGGGATGTGCGAGGGAGTCGATCGGAATTTACCACGCCCCACCGAAAGCAGGCACGAGGTGCGAATAGACCGCGCTGCGGGCTGTTGGCGAATTTTGGCTGCTCAAAATCGGTACGAGTTTAAATCAAAAGAGCCGTAGCACGGGCTGCAAGCGGGACGCCATCGTTCGCAGCGCTTTTTTGGTAAGGAAATGTCATAATATACATAATTATTCATGATTGTTTAATTAAAACTTTAGATTTGAAGTTGCGCTTTCGGCTTGAGATGTAATGAACCCTCCCACAGATTATTTAACATTTGAATTTAAAAAAAGTGTGCAAGCGGCAAATTCCGGGATTCCTAGTTCGGCTTACCTGCACATACCTTTTTGTCGCCGCCGCTGTTACTACTGCGATTTTCCGGTTTTTGTGGTGGGCGATCGCAAAAATGGCGAGAATTCCGGCACAATCGTGCAATACGTTGCTGTACTGTGTCAAGAAATTCAAGAAACTAAAAATTTAGGCGCATCTCTCAAAACAGTTTTTTTTGGTGGCGGCACGCCTTCGCTGCTTTCTGTCAGTCAGTTGAGCAATATTTTAGAGACTCTCGACGGCAAATTTGGGATTTCTGCTGAGGCGGAAATTTCTATAGAAATAGATCCGGGTACGTTTACTTTAGAACAGTTGCGGGGATATGCAGCGGCGGGAGTAAATCGAGTTAGTTTGGGAGTACAAGCTTTTCAGGATGAATTGCTGCAAGCTTGCGGGCGATCGCACTCTGTCGCTGATATTTTTGAAGCTGTGGAAATAGTGCGATCGGCTGGTATTGTCAATTTCAGTTTAGACCTAATTTCGGGACTGCCCCACCAAACTTTAGAAAACTGGGAAGCTTCCCTGAAATCGGCGGTGGAAATTAGCCCGACTCACCTGTCGAGTTACGACTTAATTGTTGAGCCCTTAACTGCTTTCGGGCGCTACTTTGAAGCAGGCGCGCAGCCGCTACCAGCAGATGAAACCGCTGCTGGTATGTACCGTTTAGCGCGGGAAATTCTGACTGGTGCTGGCTACGAACATTACGAAATTTCTAATTACGCTCGATCGGGCTATCAGTGCCGCCACAACCGCGTTTATTGGGAAAATCGCCCTTATTACGGTTTGGGAATGGGGGCGGCGAGTTACGTGGAAGGCCGGAGGTTGACTAGACCTCGCAAAACTCAAGAATATTATCAGTGGGTGCGATCGATCTCTGGCCTCAATTCCCCAGCTACTCCACAAATTGGGGGGGAAACCCCGCAGGATATTTACCCAGCAAATGAGCAAAATTTTCAAGTCTCAGAAAATGACATTTTGTTAGAAACGCTGATGCTAGGTTTGCGTTTAGCAGAAGGAGTTAGCCTGTCGGCGCTGACTCAAAAGTTTACTCAGCAAACGGTTGATAAAATTTGGCGTTGTTTGCAGCCCTACTGGCGGCAAGGATGGGTAGAAATTATCACTGCGGATGGGGCGATCTCAAATTTAGGTGAGGGCGCGAAACTGCCACTGTCGGGCAATTTGAGGTTGAGCGATCCCGAAGGTTTTTTATTTTCTAATACAATTTTAGCCGATTTGTTCAGCAACTTAGGCGAAGATAATTAGCTCTGTCTGAGGAAGTATACCCCCTGACAAGCGCGATCGGCAGTAAAGCCGGGGCCGCCAATGCGATCGGAAGCAAATTAAATTGCTCCCTCGCTTTATACTGTCAAAAATAATATATTTTCTATCGATCCCTCAACAAAACTTAAGGCAAACTAAGCCTTCAGATAGAGGCCACGACTGCACTTCAGCCGTCATACTTAAGACTGAACATTTAAAAAGTAATTTAATGAACACTATAACTATCGAGCGCCAAGAAACCCAAAACCAGCCCTGCCTTGTAATTAGCGATCGCGGTTGCAATCCGGCTTCCAAGTGTAATTTTTGCGGTCACTACCAACAGGCAAGAGGTTCAGTCGGTCACTGTCAATTGTTGAATGCACCTGTTAAGGGAGGATGGAAATCTTGCACTTTAGCAATGCCGGCTTTTGCACCTTCTTGGGAATAGGGGGAAGGCGCTGATGTTTCCCCGGAGAAATTTATTAATTAACCCAAAGAATGTAAAAAAAATGTATAAAAAATTCTGTTTTAACTGGGAATATGCTATAATAAGATTAGGCCTTTCGCCACTCGCTCGCACCATTGCACAAACAAGTTAAAAAGATGAATTTGACACTAAATCAGGTAATTTCCGAAGGTCATACGCGCATTTTGTGTTGGTATCTAAATAATACTAGCAAAGTGCAAATCGCTCGCATTACAAATATTCCTAATTGGTATTTTGAGCGGACAGTGTTTCCGGGAGAGCGTTTTTTGTTTGAAGCGCTGCCGGAAGCTCAGTTAGAAGTTTGCAGGAGTGCGGATACGGGTGGTATAGTGTGCGAGCGAATTTTGTGCGATCGGCTGCGAGTTGAAGAATTAAGCACGGCTGATTGAAGATAATTCCCCAGACTTACCAACGAGAGGTAGAAACCCGGTTTTTTTCAGAAACCGGGTTTCTCTGTATGATTATAAAAACTCGGTTCGCGATCGCACTTGCGACATCACAAAGCCCATGTCTTCGTAGATTTCTCGTTACTAAGCCCAAAATTCGTATAAACTCACATCTTGCACCATTCTCGCTTAACAGGCTCTCCGGCCTGTTCCACAAAGAGTAGATTTTCTTGTGGAACAGGCCGGAGAGCCTGTTCCTAAAAAGCTTATTGACAATGGTGCAACATCTTAGTATAAACCGGGATTCTCGCCACCCCATGCGTCAGCCCTGAAACTGTCGCAAATGTTAATCTAAGTTAAATTATAAAAAATCCACCACTGTTTAATACTAAAACCCGATGTCCCTCACCGAACAAATCCTCTCCCAACTGCCAGGAGACGCCCTCGGAGGCCTGAGAAAAGTCGATCGACTCTGGGAAAACCTCAAACAAAACACCACACCAGCACCCCAAGCAGTCAAACACAGCCAACAACCCCTCGAAACCCTCGACTTCGACATAGTTATCGGCGGCGGAACCCTAGGAATATTAATCGGTACAGCCTTAGCCGTGCGGGGTTGGCGAGTAGCCTTGCTTGAACGCGGCACCCTGCGCGGACGCGATCAAGAATGGAACATTTCTCGCAAAGAATTAGACGCATTCTTAGAACTAAATTTGCTATCTGTTGAAGAGATAGAAAAGGCCATAGCCACCGAATATAACCCAGCCCGCATCAGCTTTGCCAACACCCCAGACATTTGGGTGCGCGACGTACTCAACATCGGAATAGACCCAGTTTATCTCCTAGAAACCCTCAAGCAGCGATTCCTCCAAGCTGGAGGCGAACTATTTGAAAATACACCATTTAAAACAGCAACCATTCACCCGGATGGAGTCCTTGTAGAATCGGCCAACACCGATACACAACCTGCTCCAAATTTATTTAAAACCCGATTATTATTAGACGCAATGGGACATTTTTCGCCTATTGTCCGCCAAGCTAGACAAGGGAAAAAACCCGACGCCGTATGTTTAGTAGTCGGTAGTTGCGCTCAAGGATACCCCAAAAACGACACGGGCGATATATTTGCATCCTTCACCCCAATGCAAAATCAGTGCCAATATTTTTGGGAAGCATTTCCAGCCAGAGACGGCCGCACCACCTACTTATTTACCTACATAGACGCCGACACAGAAAGATTCAGTTTAGAAACATTATTTGAAGAGTATTTGCGCTTGCTTCCCCAATATCAAAACGTCGAACTCGAACAGTTAAAATTCCAAAGAGCACTCTACGGATTCTTCCCCTGCTATCGCCAAAGTCCTCTCAAAACGCCTTGGAATCGCATACTCCCAGTCGGAGACAGTAGCGGTAGCCAATCTCCCCTCAGCTTCGGCGGTTTCGGCGCAATGGTACGCCACCTCAAACGCTTGACTCTAGGAATTGACGAAGCTTTGACAAGCGACAGTCTCAGCAAAAATTCCCTCGCACTTTTGCAACCCTACCAGCCGAATCTATCTGTCACCTGGTTGTTTCAGCGTTCGATGAGTGCTGCGATGAATCAAAAAATAGACCCCAATCAAATCAATCAACTTTTGGCTGCCGTATTTCAGGTAATGGAAGAGTTGGGAGAACCGGTACTCAAACCGTTTCTTCAAGATATCGTGCTGTTTCCGGCTTTGTCCCAAACCCTGTTTAAAACAGCAATTAGCCATCCCGGATTAGTTATGAAAATTATCCCGCAGGTTGGAATAGCTAATTTGATCGATTGGATGGTTCATTATGTGAATTTAGGACTTTATACGGGATTGCAGCCTTTGGGAAAAGCCGTAGAACCGCAGGTGAAAAATTTACCACCGGAACAGCAATACTATTTTCACCGATTAGTTGAAGCGTGGCAATACGGCGCTGGAGGCGATTATTAAGTGATAAATTGTGGCACGGGCATCTTGCCCGTGGCAAATATATGAACAGGCTTTCCGGCCTGTTCCACAACACAATATAATTTATTGATTCATGAATTAATTAATTAATTAATTGTGGCACGGGCATCTTGCCCGTGGCTAATATATGAACAGGCTTTCCGGCCTGTTCCACAACACAATATAATTTATTGATTCATGAATTAATTGTGGCACGGGCATCTTGCCCGTGGCTAATATATGAACAGGCTTTCCGGCCTGTTCCACAACATAATTATATATGAACAGGCTTTCCGGCCTGTTCCACAACATAATTATATTAGTTGTGAGTTATGAAGGAGCTATAACTGCTAAAGCTTGGGGAATCACTCGAAATTTTGCAGGCGTGTAAGTTGTGATTTCACCGTCAGTATTAATGGGACGGCGTTTGCTAGTATTAACCTCAAATTCTTGAGCGTGCAAGGCGCGAACGTTAGGCGAACTGGTATAATTTCCTTGCCTCATAGCCGGCAGCAAACCCAGGATTTCCCACCAGTTTTTTGTTTCCAAACTGTACAAATCCAGTCGCTTGTCGTCGATGGTGGCATCCTCGGCAACTGTCATCCCACCTCCGTAATAGCGGCCGTTGCCAATGGCAATTTGAATAGTTTTAACCTTAAAAGATTGGTTTTTTACCTTAATTTCTGCTCGAAACGGTCGCGCTGACAAAATTGTCTGCAAAGCAGTAAAAGCATAAGCTAAAACTCCCCAGCGCTGCTTGACGTTTTTAGTCAGCCGCTGGGTAATTTGCACGCTTAGTCCCAAACTCGCCACATTAAAAAAATGTTGGCCGTTAACCCAACCCAAGTCTATTAGCCGAACTTTATCGCTGGCAATTACTTGACAAGCTGCTGATAAATCAGTAGGAATTCTCAGAGTACGGGCTAGGTCGTTAGCCGTTCCCATGGGCAAAATACCCAAGGGTAACTTGGTGTCTATCAAACCTTCTATGGCGGCGTTGAGAGTGCCGTCGCCACCGCCAATTATTACTAATTCGACTCGATTTTGGTAGCGGCGAATCGTGTCGGAAAGTTCGTGGGCGTGGTCGGTAGACTCTATAATTAACTCAAAACCCAGTGCTTCTAATTTTACAGTGGCTTGAGATAATAGCTTTTGCCCTTTTCGGGAGTGCTGGTTTACTAAAAGTAGAGCTTTCTTCATTTGTTAATTTTAAATTAGCAATATTTGGTCTTTTAAATTACAAAAAGTATAGCTTGATGCCTTAACTGCATGAAATTAATGCTTTACTTCCATTTTACCAGTTATGATGGATTGACAAAAATGTTAAAAAATGGATAAATGTAGCAAAAGATTCCTAAAAAGTAGCTCCCTCCCGCTCTGACCTAGCAGCAAAAAACCTCGCTTCTCGATCGCCACTAAATTAAAATCATGTCTAACTTTTTAGAACAAGCGCAAGTCGCTGCCGATCACCAAAACTGGCCTGGGTTAGTCGAATGCTTGCAGCAAGTGACAGCCGACGGTAGCAAGCCGCAGGAACAACACATTTTAGAGCAAGCTGTCAGTTTAGCAATAGAAGCCTTAAAATGGGGCGATTTTCAAGACCGCTGGGAAATTGCTAAAGTATTGCCAAATCTGGGAAATGGCGCGATCGCACCTTTAATTGCCGTGCTCGAAGACGAAGACGCAGACACCGAGCCCCGGTGGTTCGCCGCCCGCATCCTCGGAAAGTTCGTGAAGCGAAGCTATCCGGTAGGGAATCGCCCGGAAGTGATTCAAGCTTTAGTAGAATTAGTCAAAAATTCCGACGAAGAATTGAGCCAAATCGCCGCCGAAACCCTAGGGAATTTCGGCCCAACAGCTATAGAATCCCTCGCAACTCTCCTACTCCAAGAAGACTCGCGACAGTTTGCCACAGCAGCACTCGCCCAAATTCGGCGCACCGAAACCATCCCACCGCTGTTGAGCGTAGTCGGAGACTCTCAAGTTGGGGTGCGAGCAGCCGCAATCGAGGCCCTGAGTAGCTTTCACGATTCCCGCATCCCGCCGGTACTGGTAGCAGCACTCAAAGATCCGGCGACAGCAGTCAGAAAAGAAGCCGTGCGAGCTCTCGGCGCGCGCGCCTATTTAGATGCAGAATTAGATTTAGTTAACTTGCTCAAACCTTTGCTTTCCGACATTCGATTAGAAGTTTGTCAGCAAGCGGCGATCGCGATCGGGCGAGTGAAAACCGATGCTGCAGCGGCTGCTTTATTTGAATTGCTGCGATCGCCAATAACTCCGGTTGAATTGCAAATCGAAACTGTGCGCGCCCTAAGCTGGATGGAAACTGCAACGGCTTTAGCATATTTACATCACACATTAATGGCGCAATTTAATAACATAAATTATACCGTTTGTCAAGAGATAGTCACTGTTTTAGGGCGAGTAGAAAAGCCGGAATTAAAAACTGCTGCTGCTGAAATTCTGATTGATTTGCTGAAAACAAATCATCCGGCCCTGCAGGAGGCCGTCAGCAAAAAATTGTTAGCTTTAGGTTTAGGAAAATTAGGAGATATGAGAGGGCTAGATGCTCTAATTTCAATGTTGGGCGACGAAGACAGCAGCGTCAGGCTGCACTGCATGGCAGCGCTCAAACAGCTAGGTGCTGCCGAGGCTAGGCAGAAATTAGAAAGCTTAGTTAAGCAAGACAATCTCGAACCAAGATTGAAACAAGGAATTGCGATCGCCCTGCAAGAATGGCAATAAAATCAAGAGCGAGCTGATTTGCGGAGAACATTTAAATATAGGGTGCGCCATCAACACCTTACCTAGAACTTAAATATTGAATTTTGAACTCGATAACTGAAAAATCAAAACTTTAGCTGTGCTCAATTGGCAGCCGCACTCCGAAAGTCGAGCCTAGTCCTTCCCCAGGACTTTCGGCCCAGACACTGCCGCCGTGGAGTTCCACGAGATGGCGGACGATCGCCAATCCCAGTCCCAGCCCGCCGTAATTGCGCGTAGAAGTGCTGTCAGCTTGGCGGAAGCGATCGAACACAAAGGGCAAAAACTCCTTGCTGATGCCAATTCCCGTATCGCTGACAACGATCGAAACAGAGTGAACCGGAGACGGCCCAGACAAGATAGCGCCACCCGCTGCTCCCGGTTCCCCATCCTCCGAAAGCCTTATTTCCACGCGACCCGACGGCGGCGTAAACTTAATAGCATTCGAGAGCAAATTAGACACCACCTGCTGCAAACGAGTAGCATCGCCCCTCACCAAGCTCACCCCTTCGCCACAAAAACTCACCAATTCAATGCCCCTAGCTTCAGCATCAGGGCTCAGCGCCTTCACCGCCGTTTCTACAATCCGCGCCAAATCCACCGGGAACAGCTTCAAACACACTTTGCCACTCACAATCCGGGAAACGTCCAGCAAATCCTCTATCATCTGAGTCTGCAATCGCGCGTTTCGCTCAATAGTCTCCAAACCCACAGCCGTTTTTTCGGCACTCATCTGGCGCTGCCGCAGCATCTGCGCCCAGCCCAAAATGGCGTTCAGAGGCGTCCGCAACTCATGAGAAAGCGTTCCCAAAAACTCGTCTTTAATCCGGTTGGCCTCGGCTGCTTCCCGGTAAAGCCGCGCATTGTCGATCGCCACCGCCGCATCCCGCGCCAAATCCTCCAGCAAAACCAAATCCTCCTGCCCGCAGCGGCGGCCCGACTCTCCGCACAGCAACGAAATCGCTCCCAGCGTCCGCCCGCGAGCGATCAGCGGCACGCAGATTGCCGACAGCACCTGGGATTGGGATCGCAGCACCAACTGCAGTTCCCTGTCCGGCACAACCGCCTCGATCACCCATTCCGGTATTTCTGGGTAGAGCTTCGACTCACCAGTCCGTAGCACCTTTGCTACTCCGTGCCGTCCCTGGGGGTCTAGCGGCATACGCCGATCGATTTGCCACAGCAGAGCGACTTTGCTCGGATCTGAGTGAGCAACTGCTTGCAAGCGGATCGAGCCGTCGGCATCGAGCAAATGCACACAGCACCAATCCCCCAACCCCGGTACTGTTAAATCTGCCAAACCTTGCAGCGCCTTCTCGTAATCCAGGGAAGCCGACGACAGCAAAGCCAAAGCTTGAGCGTTAAAATAGGCTGTTTGGGCCGATCGCTGGCGATCGTCAATATCAGTACAAGTCCCGAACCATTTGAGAATTTTCCCCTCAGCGTCCCGCACGGGCAATGCCCTGCCCAGATGCCAGCGGTAAGCTCCGTCAGATGCCCGTTTAAAGCGGTATTCCACCTCGTAAGTCTTCCCTGTCTCGACCGAGATCTTCCAGCTTTCTACAGCATCTTCCACGTCATCTGGATGCAAAACTGGCTGCCACCCCCAGCCTTGAGTTTCCTCCAGCGTCAAGCCAGTATATTCAAACCAGCGCTGGTTGTAGTAGTCGAGCCAGCCGTCGGGTCTGGCAGTCCAAACTATTTGCGGGATGGCTTCAGCGAGGACGCGGTACAACTGTTCGCTGGCTTCGGCTTGGCGACGAGCGGCCTGTTCCCGCGCCAATGCCCAATTCCGCTGTTCTTCGGCTTCTTTGCGAGCGGTGATGTCGCTAATTACGCCGATCCATTTGCAGGGATTGCCTTGTTTGTCAAGCACTGCTTTGCCCCGATCGATCCAATGGAGCAAGCCACCCCGTTGGCACTGAACGCGGTATTCCTGAAAAAATGGGGCAGCAGAACTGTCTGGCGCACTCAAATACCGATCGACTGCGGCCAAAACTCGATCGCGGTCGATCGGGTGCAAGATACTGTTCCAAGCTGCTCTTGTCCTCGGAAATCCGCCTTTTGCGTACTCCAAATGTTCGTCTACGTGACCGAACCACAGCACGATCCCGGTCTCGATATCCCATTCGTAAATCAAATCACTGGCACTTTCTGCTGCAATCCTAAACCGCTCTTCAGACTGTCGCAGCACTTCCAGAAACTTAAAGCGTTCAGTCACGTCCAAAACCAGAGACAGCACCGATACCAACTGTCCCGAATCGCTGTAAAAAGCCGAATTGTACCACTCGCAGTTTACCAACGAACCCCTCTTATTATAATTGCGGTTGCGAACTACATTGCAGCAATTTTCGGGTTTTTTTAAACTATAAATTGCAGATTCTACCTCTGACAAATCGCCCTTAGAAATAAAGTTCCATTCGCTAAAATGCTTGCCTAAAACTTCTATTTTTTCCCACCCAAAAATCTTCTCGGCCGCCGGCGACCACCCGCTGAGACGAAAATTTTCATCCCACTCAATCACCGCTAGGGGCGTATTTTCAAAATGAGAAGTGAGTTTTTGCAGCGCCTCGCGCAGGGAGGCTTCTACTTGCTTGCGATTAGTAATATCGCCAAAAGAAATAGCAATGCCGTCGCCCAATTTAACAGTCATAATCCGAAACCACCCGACAATGCCTTCGTTGTTGTAATAAATCTCGGTATCAAGGGGAATTCCTGTTTCTACAACTTGGACGTAACGGTCGAACAAACCGCTATCTTTATGGCCTGGCAGCACTTGCAGCAATCGCTTGCCGATTAATTCCTCCGGGGTACTCTGCTGAATTTTTGCTGCAGCGGGATTGACGTATTCCCATTCAAAATCCACAATTGTGAATTCGTCGCGGATGCTGCGGAACACGTTAAAACCGTCTAGAGATAATTCCTGAAAAACGCGGAAGCGTTCTTCGCTTTCTTGCAGCTTGCCTACAGTGTCAAGCAGGAGATCCTCGACTCGCTCGCGCTGCGTTATTTCTGCAAGCAATTGCTGGTTAATTTGCTGGAGTTCGGTTGTGAGGGAGGGGACGGAATTTGTAATATCAGAGTCGGCTTGCAGTCGATCGACCTTTTCAGTTTCTAGCGCCGTATTTGCTGGTAAAGAGGCAGCCCCAGCCAAAGCCAACACTTGAGGAACCCAGGGTATCAGGGACGCTACAGCCCACAAAGAGATGATAGCGGTAACGGCGGCGATCGAACTTGACAGCCAGTAGCTGGGGTGCACCAGCATCCAAACTTGCATCAAGTAAGTTGTCCCGCCCCAGAAAAACCAGGCTCCCAATAGGATAAACCCCTTGCTCAAAGGCACGTCCCGCTGCTTCCGGGCATAGTATGTCAGAAGTGCTGGAATTGAATAATAAGCCAAGGCAATTAACACATCGCTGACCACCTGCAGTCCCATCAACTGGGGTTGCCACTGGCAACAGCCATCTTGCGGAATAAAATTGTGGTTAAATGACATAATCTTAATAAATGGCAGCATTTCGGCTTTCCTGTGCGATCGATCTTAGTTGCACTTGTGTTGCTGACCCGCTAATTTCTAGTTTATACACAAAAAAACATAAAACAAAAGTGACTTTAGTCCGGGGAGGAAAGTTCACCGCAGGCTTTAACCTGCCTGAAATCTTCGTACATTTATTGAGAGGTTTAGAGAGAGTGAGGTACTATAATTCCCAAGGAGGTACGAAATTCAATGCTATCTTTTGAATTCACAACTTACGGAAAAACAGAGCAATTGAGCGCACTTGATGAAGGGATTACTAGAGTGCCGTTCATTGAAACGGTTTAGCTAGCAACTGGCAATATTCGATAAATTCATCTTTATTGAATCTATTTTTTGATAAGTTTGCAGATTCAGAAATCCCTTCAACATAGGAAAATAGACCTCTACTTGGAGGCTCAGAAATCCTGCCGGAGCAGATTGATGCTTGGAGCGAAGCATCTCCGCCTCTGGCCCCGGAATCAAAACTAATCTGTACCTGTATCAAAGTCTACTAAATTCTGCTACTACATCGGTTAATGTCACAGATTATCTTCCAGTAAAATTTCTGAAACCATCTCGAATTAAACATCCATGCGCTTAGAGCAGCTTCAAGCATTTCTTTCAGTTGCTGAAACTGGTAGCTTTCAGCAAGCGGCCCGGAAGTGTGGCGTTACCCAATCGACTATTAGCCGCCAAGTGCAGGGATTAGAAGCGGAAGTGGGTTTGTCGCTGTTTCACCGCACGGCCCACGCGAAACTGACTGTGGGAGGGGAATGCCTACTGCCTCACGCTCGCAAAATCTGTCAGACTTGGCGAAATGCTGCTGAAGAATTGGGAGACTTACGGGCGGGAAAGCAGCCGGAACTTTGCGTGGCTGCGATTCACTCGGTTTGCGCTGCTTATTTGCCGCCTGTGCTGCAAAAGTTTTGTCGCGACTATCCAGACGTGCAATTGCGGGTGACTGCCCTCGGTAGCGATCGAGCTCTGAAAGTCCTCAAAGACGGTTTGGTGGACATAGCGGTGGTGATGAACAACCGCTATTTTACTCAAGCCCCGGAAATGTTGGTTGAGGTGCTCTACAATGAGCCGATCGAGGTGTTGATGGCGGCGGGTCATCCCCTGGCCCAGTACGATCGAGTACCTTGGCCGGAATTGATTTGTTACCCGCAAGTGGTGTTTAAGGACGGGTACGGAATGCAGCGGATGGTGCAAGAACAATTTGGACGCATGGGTGCTAAACTTCATGCTGTTTTGGAACTCAACACTCTTGATGCTTTTCGGGGTGTGGTGCGACAGGGAGAATTGATTGCTTTGCTGCCGCATTCAGCTTTGGTGGACGCCAAGGGCGATCGCACTTTAGCAATTCGGTCGATCGCCCCAGATCGGTCAAATTCCAAGGTTTCGACGATCGGTCAATTGGCCGCAGATCCGACTTGGACTCGCGAAGTGGTATTGGTGACAACTCACGATCGAATGCAAATTCCGCCGATCGCCCATTTCTGGAATCTGGTACGCGAATTTGTGCCCCCATTTGATGTAATCAAGCTAGAAAAATCAGGGAGTTAATACCATTTTATATTTTATATTTTAGATTGGGAATGACTGATGAAATAAGGGTTTGGACATTTCCAACAATTGCCTTCTTTTTGGGAAATGGTATAATTCGATAATTTTAAATAGATAGTTCTGAAATTTAAATTTAAAACGGTTCAAATACTACCAATTACCCCTTACCAATTACCAACTTCAAAAGTTATGAGTGACGCATTTAGAGAATTGCTGCGAAAAATTGGCAGCGGAGTACACACAGGAGAAAACTTAACTCGCTCCGAAGCAGCAGCAGCCACGCGGATGATGCTGCTGGGGGAAGCAACACCGGCTCAAATCGGAGCTTTTATGATTTCCCACCGCATTAAACGGCCCACTGGGGAAGAATTAGCCGGCATGCTCGATGCTTATGAAGAATTGGGGCCCCTTCTTGCCCCCCCAAACCGAGAAAAAGGGTTTTCCGTCTCTACCGTCGCCGTGTTTGGCGTTGCTTACGACGGGCGATCGCGCACGGCTCCAATTAGCCCTTTAACCGCCCTAATTTTAGCCGCGTCGGGCGTCCCAACCCTCATGCACGGGGGAGATACCATGCCAACGAAGGAAGGTATTCCCCTGATTGAAATTTGGCGCGGTTTGGGAGTTGACTGGAGAAAACTGAGTTTAGAAAAAGTCCAGCAAGTTTTTGACAATACGGGTTTGGGTTTTGTTTACCTTCCCAAGCATTTTCCTCAAGCCGCGGCTTTAGTACCCTACCGCCGCGAAATTGGTAAACGGCCACCTTTTTCGACAATGGAGTTGATGTGGTGTCCCTGTGCCGGCGACGTTAACGTTATATCGGGCTACGTCCACCCGCCGACAGAAGGTATGTTTCAAAAAGCCTTTGAGCTGCGGGGAATCAAAAATTATACCACAGTCAAAGGATTGGAGGGAAGCTGCGATTTGCCGCGCGATCGTACTGCGATTATCGGCATTGCTAAGCCGGATGCCGAGTTTGAACGAGTGCTTTTAGCTCACGGAGATTACGGTTTTAGCAACACAAATCCTGCCTTTGAATCAGCCCCTGAGTTATTCAAACAAATGCAGGAAGTTTTGCTGGGAAAACCATCGGAATTGATGCAGTCCGCTATCTGGAACGGCGGATTTTATCTGTGGCGTAGCGGAGTTTGTTTGGATATAAACTCGGGTTTAATTGAGGCAGAAACTTTATTAAGTCGCGGTCAAGTCGTGCAAAAACTTGAGGAAGTTAGCCAAGCGGTTAGTGTTTTGAGTTGAGAATGATTAATCAGGTTATGACTAAAGCAAACTGTCACAAATAGGGGTTGAAATTTAGGTATGTAGTTGCGCTTTAGCGCTCTTAAGCTGTTGCAGAATTTAAATTGCCTGTCAAAAAAAAATCAAAGTCTTGTGGGGAGTAGGGGTTGGGCGTCCCGCCCTGAATATACAATCTAAATGCGCGACAGCTTAGCTGAGGAAAGAGCACTAAAGCGCAACTACATACCTTTGTTTAATGTGCCAGTGGGTCTTAGTCTTAGAGGTTTTGTGCGCCATGCCCACCTACATTTATATTTTTTTCTTGGTCATAATGACTAGACCTATTGCAAAAAAAATATGTGTTATCCTTAAAAGTTGGCTCAAGTTTAGGTCAAACTTTGAATTATTGGGTTGATTGGCATCTCCTTAAACTTGCCCAGCCTGCTAGATTATAAAATTGGCTAAGCTTTCCACAATAGCACAAAATTTTTTTGCAATAGGTCTATTTATTACCCAATTAATTTTTGGACAATGGCATTAGTGTGCTTTCTTGGTGCCGTATCCTGATTCCTGCCCTTTTCTCCAACAAGCCAAATTTAATTGTCACAATAAAATAAATACTACGGAGAGACAAAGGACATGACGCGAGAGGAAGCAGTGTGGCGAATTGAGCGAGTTGCTAAGGAAAAATTAATAAAACTGAATTTGTCAAGCCTGGATTTGAAAGGATTACCACCAGAAATTGTCAAGTGTAAGCATTTGACAGAGCTTGACCTAGGTTTCAATAAGATTACTCAAATCCCAGATGCACTTGGGCATCTGTCGAATTTGACACTGCTTAACCTCTGTAGCAATCAGATTACTTCCATTCCAGAGGTGATCGGGCAACTATCCAATCTGACACGGCTTGACCTCCGTTGGAATGAGATTACCAAAATTCCAGAGGCGATCGGGCAACTGTCTAATCTGACACAGCTTGACCTCTTTAACAATAAGATTACGCAAATCCCAAAGGCGATCGGGCAACTGTCTAATCTGACACAGCTTGACCTCGGGTACAATCAGATTACCCACATCCCAGAGGTGATTGGGCAACTGTCGAATTTGGTACTGCTTAGCCTCTCCAAAAATAAGATTACCTCCATCCCACAATCGCTCGGGCAACTGTCGAATTTGACAGACCTTTACCTCGATTCCAATGAGATTACTCTTGGAATGGAGGTAATCGGGCAACTATCGAATTTGGTAGCGCTTGGCCTCTATAATAACAAACTTACCTCTATCCCAGACCCGATTTGGCAACTGTCCAATCTGACACGGCTTGGTCTTGGTGACAATCAGATCAGCTTCATCCCAGAGGCAATTGGGCAACTGTCTAAGCTGACACAGCTTAACTTTGACAACAATGAAATTACTTCCATTCCAGAGGCGATGGGGCAATTGTTGAATCTGACAGAGCTTTACCTCTCTATAAATAAAATTACCTCCATCCCAGAGGCGCTGGGGCAATTGTCGAATCTGATATGGCTTGACCTCAGCCATAATCAGATTACCTCCATCCCACAGTCGATTGGGCAACTGTCTAAGCTGGAATGGCTTTGTATCGATCACAATAAGATTACCTTTGTCCCAAAGACTCTTCGTAACCTGGAAAACCTGCAAACACTAGACTTGAGAGAAAACCCGCTCCCGCTTCCTCCCGAAATCCTCCCCAATCTAAAATCCTATAGACCAGGCGAGTTGTTTACCCTTCTCGACTCCTACTTCCTAACCCACATTCCGCACCCCCAACTGGCACATACGCGGATTGAGGGGGTAAAAGTGAATCATCCGAGACAAAGCGTG
>NZ_JAUBTU010000105.1:4239-23467 GCF_036705085.1 Microcoleus sp. B6-A1 | reverse complement strand
AATTTCTTACTCCCTCCCCTTGATAAGGGGAGGGTTGGGGTGGGGTCAAAAATTTACGACTCCTGCAAGGATTGCTAAAGTTATGATAAATTAGGCTAAATTCGGGTTAATTTATCCCTTTTTTTTAGTGCGCGTAAGCGGACTTTGTTTGTATAGCAGCGATTTCCAATCGCCAGGAAAAGTGGAGTTTTCAAGGCGGATAGTGGATTACGCAAATAAACTGTAAAGCCGGCTCTAAATAAAGTTGTGCGAACCAAAATAGAGGCGGTACAACTCGCAGCTTAGCGTACAGCGGTTGTTATCGATATGAATCAGCCCCATACTAAATAATTTAGAAGCCACTATCGGATCTAATTCCACTCCACACTCAGATTTTACCACTTGTTTAAGTGCAACCGCCAGTTCGGGATACTCTTGCAATGTTGCCCAAAAACTCCGCAGGTAATCTTTATAAATTCCCGCTATTGTCGGAGCTTCTTGTAGTAGCTGATCTAGCCTTACGCTGTTTTGACAGAGGTGGTAAAGAGCTAGCCGTACCAGATAAGGATGTCCCCCCACCATTGCCATCAGTCGCTCGGCATCGGAACCCTCTGTCCAATCCAGTCCGTGACGCTGCGCTAAAGCAAGTATCTGCTCTTCTGTAAAATAGGGCAATTGCAGCGGTAAACCGACATTAAAAGGCGATTCAGTGAGCTTTAAAGGAATATAAATTTCTGTGGAGTGAAGAACGATTAACCGCAGTTTTCCCAAAGTTTCAATCCGCTTTGCTTCTTCATGCCAGCTTCGCAGCAGCGGCAAAAATTCTCTGGCAATTTTGGGATATTCAAAAATTATATTTACTTCATTTAAAGCTAACACAAGAGGGGTACTTATTTCTGCTAATATATATTGTTGCAAATAGATGGTGCAGCTTACTTTGCTACCCATGTCTTCATCCCAATAATCATCTAATAGAGGTGGTAATTCTAGGTGACGGCTGATGTTGGCACAAAACCAGCGTAAAAATTTATCGAGGTTGTCTAAAACAGATTCCTCGGCTTGCTGAAAATCTAAACTTACAGTTCGATAGTCAAGAGAAGTCGCGCGATCTAAAATGCGTAGCAGAAGGGAACTTTTTCCCATCTTCCTGGGAGCTTTAATCCGCAGCACACTTCCTGGTTTGGTAATCTCTCGATAGGCGAGTTCTTCAATTAGCGGGTGAGGGATATAAAATGGCGAACCCAGGGGCACGGGAGAGCCGGGAAATTCTAAAGGTGTTGCTAGGCATTGGCTGCGGGTGAATGCTTCAATTAATTCTCGTTCTTCTGCGGTGAGGGAACGTGATTCTACACAAGAGCGAAAATTTGATTTGCTAATAGATGTCTGCAAGATTTGAGAGAGAGATTGCCACAAAGACGAGGCGATGTTTCTCAGGTAATGCTCTCCGTAATGAGAGCCAGATGCAATACTTGTATAAGTCTTTCCTTCCCAAACTTGGCGGAGTATGATTTCTTGTACTGGATATAAATCTTTTTGTAATCGGACACGAGTTAGCTGTAGTACCTCATCTATCGTCATAACTGGCAATAACTATATAAGTGTATCGTTGATATTATCACTTATGATTGACTGTAAAGCTGAAAGCGATCGCCTATTGGATTGCGACACTATCCTGTCGCGACATTTCTCTGGGGGTAATTGGTCACATCGGTTAATTCTCCCCCGAAGAGTATCACTATCAATAAAGAATTCCCTCGCGGGGTGGGGACGGGTGTATTTAACCTGTCTGCACTCTTCAAGGGTACAAGAGTAAACCGACCTCTAGAGGTTTTTGAGAATGGTTCTCTTGATTATGTTAAATCCGTGACATCCGTTAAATCTGGTGATTATCCCGTTGCCTGACTGGTTACTGAGTGCTATAACCCAATTTCAATGGGCGCTGGCGCTCCTACTGGAAAGGAATCTGCGCTCAGTTTTTCTTTATCGTTGCCCAAAATGTCATCCCGGTGTCACAGTTGGTAGTGAAGGCAGAATTAAAAATGTGACAGTTGACTTTGCTAAAGCTTAGTCGATTGATGTTAATTTAATTAACAGTAGTTTCTGATCGCTGCATTTACTCATCACAAGCGTTAAGTCCAAAAGCATAATTCTTCTTTTTGTGCTAGCAGGTTTTTTGATTTGCCTGTAATACGGTCTTAAAAATTTAGCAAATAACCTAGTTGATTTAATGCAAATGGTTCATAAAATTTTTCCTAATTATTTTATTCCTCACGGCCATTGCTACTTGTGGAAGCCTGGATTAGTGGGGCTACACGTTTTGTCCGATGGTTTGATAGCAGTCGCTTATTTTTTGATACCGATCACGCTGATTTATATTGTAAAAAAGCGGCAAGACCTGCCTTTTGACTGGGTTTTCATGCTGTTTGGTTCTTTTATTATCTGCTGCGGGATTACCCATATTATGGAAATATGGACGCTGTGGCATCCTAATTATTGGTTCTCTGGTTTTCTTAAAGGGATTACTGCGCTGATTTCGCTATGTACAGCAGCAGTGCTGGTAGAACTAATCCCAAAAATCTTGGCTATTCCCAGTCCCGCTCAATTGGCGGTGGCAAATAGGGCTTTACAAAATGAGATTGGCGATCGCAAACAAGCTCAGGAAGCACTCTCGCAATTAATGCTAGAATTGGAAAAACGGGTTATTGAGAGGACGATCGCGTTAGAAGTGGCTAATGAACGTTTGCAACAGGAAAATCGCGATCGCTCTTTGGCTGAAAATTCATTGCGCCACTCGGAAGCTAAACTGCGAGAGCAAACTCAGCATTTAGAGAACGCTCTGCAACAACTTAAAGGCGCTCAAGCTCAACTCGTGCAAACTGAAAAAATGTCGTCTTTGGGGCAAATGGTAGCTGGGGTTGCTCACGAAATAAATAACCCTGTTAACTTCATTTATGGCAATCTGATTCCGGCTGAGGAATACATTAAAGATATTTTGGAATTAATTAAGGCTTATCAAGTTTATTACCCCAATCCTGCGCCGGAAATTGCAGACAAGATTCACACTATCGAACTCGATTTTATTTTAAAAGACCTGCAAAAACTTTTTGGTTCGATCAAAATTGGAGCAGAGCGAATTAGGGAGATTGTTAAGTCTTTACGGACTTTCTCCCGGTTAGACGAAGCCGACATGAAAAAGGTAAATATCCATGAAGGTCTCGATAGCACTTTAATGATTTTGCAGCACCGCTTGAAAGAACAACCAAACCGTCCGCCTATCCAAGTGATTAAAGAGTATGGAGATTTGCCAAAATTGGAATGCTACGCTGGGCAGCTTAACCAAGTATTTATGAATATTTGTTCTAATGCTATTGACGCTTTAGAACAGATGGCACAGCAGGGAGATTTGGCCAACGGCTATTGGGAAAATAATTTCTCTGACAACTTACAAAACACCTATTGCCCACTTCTAAAAATTCGCATCCGCACGCTTTTAGTTGATGGCAAGTGGGTGCAGATTCACATTGCTGATAATGGCACTGGCATAGATTATGATGCGATCGCTAAAATTTACGATCCATTTTATACGACGAAACCTATCGGTGCTGGTACCGGGCTGGGTTTGGCAATTTCTTATCAGATTATTCAAGCCCATGAAGGTTATTTGCGCTGCACTTCCGAGGTGGGGAGAGGTACTGAGTTTATCATTGAAATTCCTTTGCGATCGCAATTTGGCGATCGCCACCTAGTGCAAAAGCAAGCTGTTATGAACAAGCTGGGTTGAGGCGTTAATAAATAATGCTGAATCCAGCTACCATTTTCGTTTTTTTTTATTTTTTGCCTAACTTAGGCATCATCAAATCCATATTATCTGGCAATAACAAGTATTATGTGGGAAGCACTCAAAAATATCTTTTCCCCAACTCAGTATATGCCTCACGGTCATTGCTATCTTTGGCAAACGCCTTTAGTGTGGCTGCACGTAACTGGGGACTTCTTAATCGCGATCGCCTACTATTCAATTCCGGCGATGCTAATTTATTTTATCTTCAAGCGGCGCGATGTTCCTTTTTTAGGAATATTTGCTTTATTTGGTGCATTTATTATTCTGTGCGGCACGGGTCACTTGCTAGAAATTTGGACATTGTGGCATTCCGCTTATTGGCTGTCGGGGATTGAAAAAGGAATTACTGCACTGGTTTCCTGCTTCACAGCAGCCTCGATGGTAACACTATTGCCCCAGTTTTTGTCTTTAAAAACCCCCCAAGAATTAGAGACCATAAATCGCCAATTGCAGGCTGAAATTGCGGTACGTGAAGAGGTAGAATTAGCGTTGCGCCACGCTTATGATGATTTAGAAATTAAAGTCCAAGAGCGCACCGCAGAGTTGACAGAAATTAATGGTTATTTAGAAGCAGAAATTAGAGAGAGAATAGCAGCTGAATCGGCTTTACGCGAACGAGAAACTAGGTTGACAGAACAACAAACTGGCTTGCTAGAATTAGCTAAAAATTCTAGTATCTACGAGGGAAATATCGGCGAGGCGTTGAGAGAGATTACGCAAATGGCAACTCGTACCCTGAATGTGGATCGGGCAAGTATTTGGTTTTATCAGGAAGATAAATCCGCAATGTGCTGTGCCGATCTTTACGAACTAACACCCAATCAACACAGCGCCGGTGCAGAACTGAAAGTTGCTGACTATCCTAGCTATTTCCAAGCTTTGAATACAGAACAGGTACTCGCAGCGGTTGATGCCAAAACCGATCCGCGCACCCTAGAATTTAGCGAATCTTATTTGAAGCCTTTAAACATCTCGTCGATGCTAGATGTTCCTATTACCCATAAAGGGCAAATTGCGGGTGTAATTTGTTTAGAACATCTGGGAACGACCAGGAATTGGACGCTCGACGAACAAAGCTTCGCTAGCTATGTGGCGCAGATCGCAGCTTTAGCAATGGAAGCTCGCGATCGCAAGCAAGCTGAGTTAAACTTGCGTTCTGTCACCGAACGTTTGCAATATTTGCTGGCGACTACCCCAGCGGTGATTTTTAGCTGCAAATTAGGGGGAAATTATGACGTAACATTTGTCAGCGATAATATTGTTTCAATGATTGGTTACGAAGCGAGAGAATTTGTTGATGGTTCCCTTGATTGGCATAGCCTGGTTCATCCAGAAGATCGAGAGATTGTTGATACTTCATTCGCTCAGATATTGGAAAAAGAATCGATTTCCTACGAATACCGCGAACGGCACAAAGACGGTAGTTATCGCTGGATTTACGATGAGATCAAGTTAGTCAAAGATGCTGCGGGTCTACCTGTGGAGTGCGTGGGTTATGGAGTAGATGTTACTGCTCGCAAACAGGCGGAAATAGCCTTGCAGCAACAAGTTAAAAGAGAGCGGCTCGTGAATGCTATTCAAGAGCGGATTCGCTCCTCTCTTAACCTAGAAGAAGTAATGAAAATGGCTGTGGAAGAAATTCGCCATTTTTTGTCAACTGATAGAACAGTTATTTACCGCTTTAATCCAGATTGGAGTGGATTTATAGCCGTCGAGTCGGTATCCGTCGGTACGATGCCGATTTTGGGAATTGACATTAATGACCCTTGTTTTCGAGAACGCTACGTCTCTGTTTACGAGCAGGGACACCTGCGCGCGATCGACAATATTTATACGGCAGGTATTTCAGAGTGCCACGTTAATTTACTGAGCGAGTTGGAAATTAAAGCTAACCTCGTGGTTCCCATTTTGCAAGGTAAAAAACTATGGGGTCTACTCATTGCTCATCACTGCCGCAGTCAAAGGCATTGGACTTCTTCTGAGATAGAATCTCTCAAGCAAATTTCCGTACAGCTAGCAATTGCCATCCAGCAATGCACCCTTTTTGAACAAGCTCAAACAGAAATTGCCGATCGCAAATTAGCAGAAACAGCATTACAAAAAGCTGTTATAGCTGCTGATACAGCTAACCGCGCCAAGAGCGAATTCCTTTCTTCTATGAGCCACGAATTGCGAACTCCCCTGAATGCCATTCTCGGATTTAGTCAGGTGATGGTGCGCGATTCATCTCTCAACAATCAACACCAACAGCACCTAGAAATTATTAATCGCGCGGGTGAACACTTGCTTGCGCTAATTAATGACATTTTGGAAATGTCCAAAATTGAAGCGGGCAGAAGTCAGCTTAATGAAAGCAGTTTTAATTTAATGCGCTTGCTAAAAACCTTAGAAGAAATGTTTCGATTAAAAGCTAAATCTAAGAAATTGCAGCTAAATTTGGAAGTGGGTGACGGCGTACCGGACTTTGTTAGTGGAGATGAAGGTAAACTGCGGCAAATTTTGATTAATCTTGTAGGAAATGCGATCAAGTTTACAGAGATGGGTAGTGTTACTTTGCGAGTAAAAAATCAGGTAGAAGAAAGTTTGAGAGCTGAAACCGCAGAGTTTGGGGACACACAAACAAAACTTGCCGACGCGGCTTCTGAACATTCCGAAAGCTTAGCGGTTGAAACCACAGCTATACCAAAAAAACCCGGATGGTGCACTGGTTTTAATCAGTCCGAAAGCTTGGCGAACTTTAGTTGTGTAGACGCGAATGACCTTCAGGCGGAATTTTTACGCCTTCAGTTTGAAATTGAAGATACTGGCCTTGGCATTGCCCCAGAAGAGATGAATAAGTTATTTGAACCTTTTGAGCAAACAAAAACAGGTCAAAAGTCTCAACAGGGGACTGGATTAGGTTTACCAATTAGCCGCAAATTTGTACAAATGATGGGAGGAGATATTACTGTCAGCAGTACACCTGAGTTGGGAAGTAAGTTTGCATTTGATATTCAAATCCGCCTTGCCCCTCCCAGCGAGATTAAAATCCTTAAACCGCAGAACAAAGTAATTGGTTTAGTACCGAATCAACCAGAATACCGGATTTTGGTTGTTGACGATCGCGCCGATAACTGCCTAGTCATAGAGAGATTATTGTCACCACTAGGCTTCATGGTGCGATCGGCTAGAGATGGTCAAGAAGCTATTGCTGTATGGGAGGATTGGCAACCGCACCTGATCTGGATGGATATGCAGATGCCTGTCATGGATGGCTATGAAGCCACCAGACAAATTAAAGCTCATCCTCTCGGAAAACAAACTGTAATAGTTGCTCTTACTGCTAGCGCTTTTGAAGAGGAACGACAAACTATTTTAGGAGCAGGCTGCGATGATTTCATGCGTAAACCCTTCGATGCAAAGATATTATTTGCGAAAATGGAAGAACTTTTAGGAGTGCGTTACATTTACGAGGAATCTGTTGATGCACCACTAGAAAATGAAAGCGAAATTAGCGGAGGGACTAGCAATCAATCTGTCGAGTCACAACTCGATCAAATGCCTCTTGAGTGGGTAGAAAAGATATCTCATGCTGCTCATGAATGTTGCGACGATAAAATTGTCAAGTTGATTGAGGAAATGCCGAGCGAGTTTGCTTTAGCCGCACAATATTTAACTACTTTGGTGCAGGATTTCCTATTTGACGATATTATAGATATAGCGCAGTCAGCAGTTGCGATGAGGTAAAAATACCAGTTTTCAACTAATCTAAAGTTGGGAGGTTATTTTTTTAAAAAAGACCTAACATTAAGCCCAAATAGCGTCTCCTTGCCATCTCTTTTTAGGATAGAAAATCGAAATTTATACTATGGCGTTTTTTTTTGAGGTAAACTTCTTAAGTGTTAATATCTTTTCTCTTAATAAACTACCGTGAGCGATCGCATGGACAGCAATCAATATTTTACAATTCAACCCAACATTTTAGTAGTTGATGATAAGCCCGATAATGTGCGGCTTTTATCTACAATTTTGACCGAACAAGGGTATCAGGTTCGTAAAGCGCTGAACGGGCAAAGGGCGATCGCTACAGTGCAAGAGTTTCCGCCGACTCTAATTCTGCTTGACGTGATGATGCCAGACATGAATGGATATGAGGTATGTGCAAAGTTGAAAGCTTCACCAAAAACCAGTTCGATTCCCGTGATTTTTTTAAGCGCCTTAGATGATGTTTTAGATAAGGTGAAAGCCTTTGATGTGGGAGCAGTTGACTATATTACTAAACCTTTTCAAGGTAAAGAAGTATTGGCACGAGTGGCAAATCAGTTAACAATTCAAAGTCAACAACAGTTACTTCAAGAGCAAACGAAGCAATTTCAAGAACTTGTCGAACGTTTGCAAAACGAAATTAAAGAGCGGCAGGGGGTGGAGCTAGCTTTACGGCTGGCTCAAACAAAGTCGGATCATTTATTGCTGAATATTTTACCAGCAGCGATTGTTGAAAATTTGAAAAAGGGCGAGGGTTCTCCTGCCCAGAGGTTTGATTCAGCAACAGTTCTTTTTGCCGATATTGTCGATTTTACGTCTATTGCTGCTAGAATGTTACCTCTAGAATTGGTAAATGTACTGAACCAGATTTTTTCAAGGTTTGACCAACTAACTGAAAAACACGGTTTGGAAAAAATTAAAACAATTGGAGATGCTTATATGGTAGCGGGGGGGTTGCCTGTGCCGAGGGCAGATCATGTAGAAGCGATCGCAAATATGGCTTTGGATATGCAGGAAGCGATCGCGGATTTTCAAACTGACAGAGGCGAACCATTTCAAATTAGGATTGGCATTCATACAGGGCCCGTAGTTGCTGGCGTAATTGGCACTAAAAAATTTAGCTATGACTTGTGGGGAGATACTGTTAATGTTGCTTCTCGGATGGAATGTCAAGGATTACCGGGATATATTCAAGTTACTACGGCTATTTACGAACTGTTAAAAGAGCGGTATTTCTTTGAGGAAAGAGGTGCGATCGCGGTTAAAGGAAAAGGAGAGATGATCGCTTATTGGTTAAAAGCTAAAAAAGATAATTCAGCGGTTGAAACTGATTATTGTCAAACGCAGTCCACTCCTACCGAACTAATAGAGTACCCAAATACCCGAATTATTTAAGAAGTTGGGCATTTAAATTGCATATTCAGGGCGGGCGGGACGCCCACCCCACAAGAGTTGGATTGTTTTTTGATAGACAATTTAAATGCCGCAATAGCTTAAGAAGTCGGGTATCTAACCTAGGAGCTATGGATGAATGTCGAGCTAATCCTTAAAAAATGAAAATAATTTGCAGTTGCCAATTTTTATTTTCCCGGACGATTTCAATGCGATCGATAAATTCTCGAAAGTAAAACCTGCGTTCTGATTCTGATAAATCGAGCCAAAATTGGGGAAGGGAAACTGTTTGGGCAGTTTCTCGCAAATTTACTGGGGGTAGTTGCGCTAATTTGCTTTGCAGTTCGGCAATTTCGGTGCGAATTTTGTATGCTCTCAACTCTGCCGTTTCGGTGTCTAATATGCCGCTGTCAATCAGGGCCCAAAGTTGCTCTATGATTTCTTGTTTCGATGCGATCGCCCTGACAATTCCTGCTTTGATTCCATTCATATTCGGCATTTGTAACCCAGCAACAGCATCGGGTAAATCCCGACAAATACCGGCGATGGTTAATTGCAATACTTCATCGTAGGAAAGACCGCTACATTTAGGCTGTTGTTGACAGTTAATCGGTCGCAAATAAAGGTATTCTTTTTCTTTGCGGTAGGAGGTGACTTTGGCAACTGTCATGGGCGATTTGCATTCTGCACAAATTGCTAAACCTGCGAGGGAACGTGGGGCGCTAGCGCTGCGAGGAGAAAGGCAGCGGTTGCGGCGCAGTAACCTGTCTATTTGGGCGGCTTCTTCTCTGGAAATAATCGGGACGTGGGTGTTAGAAATTACTTGGCTGTTTTGATATTCCAAATCGCCTCGGTAGGCGGGATTTGTCAGCCAGCGGCGGCCGGTGCTTACAGAGATTTTTTTGTTGTATTTCTTGGCTAAATACCGCACGGAACCTCGCAAGGAACCGTAAATTAAAAAGTGTTCAAAAAAGTCTTTGACTGTGGGGGCGGTGGTTTTATCGATCGTATAACAATCTTTGCCGCGCCGGTAGCCGTAAGGAGCCTTACCCGGTGGCATCCGGGATTTGATGCGGTTGCGCGCGTGTCCTTTGCGAATACTCCGGCTGTGTTGGCTGCGCTGGATTTCTGCGAGGATGTGCAGCAAGTTTTTGCGGTTTCGCGGTTCTGTTTCTGCTTGTACGATGATTTCGACGCCGAGGTTTTCGAGTTGGGCGAGGTGCGAACACACTTGCTGCAATGTGTCGCCTAGTTCTTCAAAGCGCTGAACTAATAAGTATTTGACTGGTTCTGTTTCGCAGTCTTTGAGGAGTTGCTGAAGTTGTTGCCGCCCTCCTAAGTCTTGATAGGTGCGATCGACTTCTTGGCCCCAATTTTCCGGTGCGGGTGCTGCTTCCAGTAGCGGTTCGGTGTAAGAATAAGCGATGATTTTCATCTGTTACTCGCTGAGTTCGATGATGTTGCCGTCGGGATCTTGGGTAAATAATGCCGATCGACCTGACGCGCTCATTTGGAACGGGCAATTGTGAGCGATTAACTGTTGTTTGGCTGCCTCTAAGTTAGCCACAGAAAATGCTAGATGTCGGTTGCGTCCCCATTTGGCATGGTCTACGGCATCTGGGATAATTGTTGCACCTAAAATTAGGTGGAGCTGGAAGTCGCCGATTTGATACCAGATTCCGGGAAATTTTAAGTCTCGATCGATTTTTTGCAGGTTTAGTACGGTGCTGTAAAAGTGTTGGGATTTTTCCAGGTTGGAGATGAGTATGGCGCTGTGGAGGGATTGAGTAATTTGCATTATTGTTGGGATTTATTGTTTTATTTTAACCGCTGATGCAGGCAGATGAGCGCTGATGAACGCAGTTTTTTTGATGTTGGTTGAGTTTTTGATATGATAACATTGTCTGTCGCTATTAATATATCCATTATCAAGTCTTGTAACAAAAAAATGCCCGCTGGGAGTGTTTTTAACAATGGTTTCTCAAAAAAGTGCGATCGTCTCCAGAGCGGGCAAAATCCGTCTCCGCAATGTCTTGGTAGTTCCCTTTGTTCTCCAAATTTTGGCCGCTGTTGGCTGCGTTGGCTATCTCTCTTACAGAAACGGAGAGCAGATAGTCAACAATATTGTTAGTCAGTTGCGCCACGAAGTGAGTGCGAGAGTTTACGAACGTGTTCAAACCTATCTAGAAGCTCCGCCACTGGTGAATCAGATCAATCAGGATGCTGTACCTTTGGGGGTGTTGAACTTTGACGATTTGGAGCAAGCTAGACCATATTTTTGGAAACAAGTTCTGCAATTTAAGTCGATCGGTCACGCGGGAATTGCCAACGAAAAAGGTCAGTACCTGCGTGTGGGTTGGGTAAATCGGCTGGTTGGACTGGAACAACCTCAGCTTGCCCAGCAACTGATTCCGGGGGGTGGCGACTTGATCTATTACAACCTTGACGATAATGGAAACCCGACAACAATCGAAAAAAACACGCCCAATTATGACGTTCGCACGCGCCCTTTTTACAGAGTAGCTGTTGAGAAGAAACAGGCAGCTTGGAGTGAAGTTTATATTAATTTTGGCTACGGTACGCTGCAAATTAATGCGAGTCTACCCTATTATGATGCCGAAGGGAAACTAATTGGCGTGCTGACTTGCCAGATGGGACTAGATCAAATTCGCCACTTCCTGCAAACCTTACGCGTGGGTAATTCCGGTCAAGTATTTATCATTGAACCCCAGGGTGAGTTAATAGCAACTTCCGTTAAAGAACAGCCTCTTTCGGTGGGAACAGGCAAAGATACAAAGCGGCTCAAAGCACAGGAAAGCAGCAACCGGCTGATGCGTCAAAGTGTGCTTTATCTGCTCGATCGCTTCAAGCGTTTGGAAGACATCGATCAAACTGTTCAACTTGACTTTTATCTGAACGGTGAGCGGCAATTTATCCAAGTTTCTCCGCTAACAGACAAGTATGGTCTCAATTGGCTGAGTGTAGTAGTAGTTCCTGAAGCGGACTTTATGGCGCAAATTTATGCTAACACTCGCCAGACCATTTGGCTCTGTATTGTGGCTCTCATTGTCTCTGTTGCAATGGGTATTTTCACCGCTAGCTGGATTACTCGCCCCCTGAATCAAATTGCTCAAGCTTCAGAATATCTAGCAGGTGGTGATCTTAACCAGAACGTTGATTCCAGTCGGATTTTGGAAATTGAAACCTTAAGAAATTCCTTTAACAGTATGGCGAGACAACTGCAAGAATCCTTGGAAACGCTAGAAGATAAAGTCAAAGAACGTACCTCTGAACTCGCTACAGCCACCAAACAAATTGCTACTCTCAACCAGCGTCTAAAAGCGGAAAACCTCCGCATGAGTTCCGAACTCGATATGCTCAAACAAATGCAGCAGTTGATTCTGCCCAAACCTGCTGAACTCACAGCCATTGAAGATTTAGATATTGCCGGATTTATGGAGCCAGCCTCGGAAGTAGGTGGTGATTACTACGACGTACTTTGTACTAACGGGGTTGTCACAATTTGCATTGGTGATGTCACCGGACACGGATTAGAAAGCGGCATTTTGATGGTGATGACTCAAGCTGCTGTCCGCACTCTTCAGGAAATGCAAGAATCCAACCCTGTGCGTTTTTTAGATACCCTAAACCGCACTATTTATAAAAATGTCCAGCGCATGAACTCCGACAAAAATATGACACTGGCTTTGCTCAACTATGCCGATCGTACAATTAGTATCAGCGGTCAACATGAGGAAACTATTGTGGTCAGGAAAGGTGGTAAAATCCAGCGAATAGACACCATTAATTTAGGATTTCCGCTCGCATTAGAGGAGGATATTTCCGATTGGATTAGCCATGTTTTAGTAGACTTAGAGCCGGGGGACGGGGTGGTGCTTTACACTGACGGCATTCCCGAAGCTAGAAATATGCACAAAAAATTCTATGGTATTGAAAGACTCTGTGAAGTGGTTTCTCAAAACTGGCATTTGAGCGCCGAACAAATCAAGGAAGCCGCCATCGCTGATTTGCGAAATTTTATTGGAAAACAAAATGTTTTTGATGACATTACTTTGCTAGTATTGAAGCAACAGGGAAATATTGTGCATAATTGATGATTGACTGTCGTCAACCAGGTTTCTACGATCGAGCTTGGATTTAGTCGCCAAGCATGGAACCAGCAACCGGATTTATCGCTTTGCCCGTGTAAGTTATAATAATTTACAGCGAGCGAGTCAAACAATTTTTCGCTTCCCGATTCGGAAGTATCAATTATGAAACCACAAGTAAATTTAGCACCATCTAAATCTCCAGAAGAACTCCATACCCAGCTACAGGAGTTGAGCGAAAAACTTGAGGAAGTAGAGGATGAAAAAAATAGCTATGAAACCTTAGTAGAAATTATCACGCAACACTCCACGGATCTGGAAAACCAGATCCATCATAAAAACCGAGAGATGCAGACTTACATTGAGCAGGTAAAAAAGGTTATAGATGCAGCTATTGCTGTAAAAAATAATAGCTTTGAACCCCAGATATTGTCAGATGTGGCAGCGCGCAGTGATGCACTGGGAGAACTAGCACAGGTATTTTCGCATATGGTGCAAACGGTGAAAGCGCGGGAACAAGAATTAGAGAAACTTTTGCAGGCTTACGGACGTTTTGTTCCCGCTGAATTTCTCCAATTTCTCGGCAAGCAGAGCATTGTTGATTTCCAGCTTGGAGATCACGTGAGCAAAGAGATGGCAATTATGTTTTCCGATATGCGTTCGTTTACCACGATGGCGGAGCAAATGACTCCTCAAGAAAACTTTGACTTCATCAATAACTATTTACAGCAAGTTAGTCCGGAAATTCGTAAGCACAATGGTTTTATTGTCAAGTATATTGGAGATGGAGTCATGGCAGTTTTTCCCGATGGCGTTGATGATGCTATTCAGGCAGGAATTGTGAAGTTGGATCAGTTGCAAAAATACAATCAAAGCCGTAAAATAAATGGGGATATACCGCTGAATATTGGCATTGGTATCCATGTGGGTGATACGATGGTTGGGATTATTGGAGATGCGAATCGCATGCAAGCAGATGCGCTCTCGGATCATGTCAATCTCACCGCTCGTCTGGAAGGTTTGACTAAGTATTATGGCGTATCTTTATTAATTTCTGGAGATGTGGTACAACGTTTGAGTCAACCCGAAAAGTATCATATCCGTTTTTTGGATCGGGCTATTGTCAAAGGTAGACAAGAAGCCATTACAGTTTGTGAGGTGTTAGATGTTGAAGTAGAACCAGTGCGATCGCTCAAAATTCAAACTTTGCCTATATTTGAGGAGGGACTCCAAGAATATTGTCAGGGAAATTTTGCTAAGGCCATAGTTTGTTTTGAACAGATAGTAGCCCTAAATCCAGATGACAAGCCCAGTCAACTTTACCTAAAACGCATCCAATCGCTGTTAGAAAATAGTCTTCCGGCTAACTGGAATGGCGTGTGGAAATTCACCAAGAAGTGACCTTAATACATCAATTGGATAGAGAAAAATCATGACATCTGGAAGCTTAAAAACAATGACACAAATATTTGGAGAATTCATTGAAGAATTTCCTCCTGAACACGACTCCCTAGAACTTACATTTACTCCCAGTTCTCGCCCGATCAAACAGCGCTGGCGCAACAACAGGCTTTCAGCTCATTTTGTAGCCGATTATTTGTCTAGCTTTCTACCTGTGGATGAGGAGGATGCTAGCAGCGAGAAACGGATCAAACAAAGCAAGGGAGCAGTGAGCTACGTAGCCAACGAACTGTTAGAAAATGCGATAAAATTCAATAACGATGATACCAATTACAAGGTCAGATTTGGCATCCACTTTATTGGTGAAACAGAGGTGACGGCGGTAATTTTTGCCAGTAATAGTGTCACTTCAGAAGGGGCGAATAAGTTGAAGGAGTTTATTGAAGAAATTATGGCTTCCGATCCAAATGAACTTTATTTGCAGCAGCTTGAAAAGAATGCGGAATCGGAAAGTGATACCTCTGGATTGGGATTGCTGACGATGATTAATGACTATTCAGCTAAGATAGGTTGGAAATTCGAGCCCAGGCCAGATAGTGATACCATCATTGTTACGACTGTGGTTCAAATTAGGGTCTAGTTTCTAGCATTTCAATATTTACTCTCTTGTGCGATCGCAATATTTTAGTCAGGAAACAAAATCACAATGGGCATTCAAGAAATTAAAGGTGAAGATTACAGCATTCAATACGATCGAGAATCAGTCACAGTCACTTTCAAAGGCGAACTCAGCCTGAGCGGCCCAGCAGAGTATGCACCAATAGCCGAATTGTTAGATGAGGTCGCCAATGGCGAACCGCCTACTATTACCTTGAACCTAAAACAATTGGAATTTGTTAACAGTTCCGGTATCAGTATGCTGTCTAAATTTGTCATTAGCGTCCGAAAAAAGAAAACTATTCAACTTTTGGTATTGGGTTCAAATGATATTCCTTGGCAACAGAAATCTCTCAGAAATTTAGAAAAGCTGTTGCCAACTTTGAAGCTCGAATTAGCGTAGGATATGTGTAAATTTTAACTACAGTTAACACAGGCGGGAGGCCCGTGCCACAGTTAACACAGGCGGGACGCCCTTGCCACAGTTAACACAGGCGGGACGCCCGTGCCACAGTTAACACAGGCGGGACGTCCGTGCCACAGTTAACACAGGGGGGACGCCCGTGCCACACATAGTTAACACAGGCGGGACGCCCGTGCCACACATAGTTAACACAGGCGGGACGCCCGTGCCACACACAGTTAACACAGGCGGGACGCCCGTGCCACACACAGTTAACACAGGCGGGACGCCCGTGCCACACATAGTTAACACAGGCGGGACGCCCGTGCCACACATAGTTAAAATAGATAAATTTGGATGTTAGTAAATTGCTTAAGTTTGCTGGATCGGCAGTTCCATGATAAACTCGGTTCCCTTGCAGGGTTCCGACTCGCACCGAAGCGATCCTCGGTGATTCTCTACTAAGATTTTGTAGACAATAGACAATCCTAAACCGGTACCTTTACCGATTTCCTTGGTGGTGAAAAACTGCTCGAACATTCGTTCTTTTATCTGTGGTGTCATTCCGGGTCCCGTGTCAGCAATCCGCACTCTCACGCGATCGGGCCCTGCTAATTCTGTGCTGATAAAAATTTTTAGCGCAGCATTGGGCTGATTTTGTGCTGCCTCGTCCAAAGCATCGATCGCGTTGGTAATTAGATTCATAAATACTTGATTTAGCTGTCCTGAATAACACTCTACAGGAGGCAATTTTCCATATTTTTTAATTACTTGAATATCGCGACGGTCTATTTGAGAATTGAGACGGTTTCGCAAAATTAACACGGTGCTATCAATGCTGTCGTGCAAGTCGCACATGGTCATGTTACTGTTATCGGTGCGCGAAAAGTTGCCCATAGATTTGACAATTTCGCGAATGCGATTGGAACCCATTTGCATGGAAGACATAACTTTAGGCAAGTCTTCAACTAGAAAATCAAGATCTATCTCTTCGATTTTAGCTGTGATTTCGGGACAGGGATTGGGATAGCATTCTTGATAGAGACGCAGCAGGTTCAGCAAATCTTGAGTATAAATTGCGGCATGGCTCAAGTTGCCGTAAATAAAACTAACTGGGTTATTAATTTCGTGGACGATACTAGCCATTAGCGCCCCCAGCGAAGACATTTTTTCGCTGTGGAGGAGTTGAGCTTGAGTTTGTTTGAGTTCGCAAAGTGCGCGATCGAGCTGGGCCGCTTGAGCTTCCGCTTTCGAGGTAGCAGCACAACTTTCTTGATAAAGTTCAACCTGTTTGAGGTCGATTTCAAATTGTTCGATTTCGCTTTCTTGCTGGTATTGACTCACCACGGCATCGAAAGCTTCTAGCAAGTCGCCGCCCGCTGCTTCCACAATGTACAGCAGGTGGGGGTTTTCCAGCCTGAGTTCGGCATCGGGAACTTGCACCAAGGCTTTTATTCGATCGATATATGCGCGCACTTGTTTGTCTAAATACAGTGGCGGCTCAAAATACATTGCCTTGACGGTGGCTGAAGGCGGACTCAATAAGTTGATGCTGCTGCTAGTATTAATTAAGTCGCGGTGCGATTTTTCCATAAGCTCGATCGCCTCTAACAAATTCACCCGCAGTTTTGCTCTTTCTGCCGCATTCTCCGAGCAAACTAACCTCATGCAAAAAAAAGCCGTTCGTTGGGAAAGCATTCGCTGGCGGCCGCTGATGTTAATTACCGCAGCACTAATTTTTCTGGCTGTCGTAATTTCTTCCAGATTAAAGTAGTTGCTCAGTGCTGCCATTGGTAATACCCCCGACTCCACTAAATGTCTGTAGCTCCTGCTGACACAAGATTTAAGAGCCATAAAAAAAATTGTACAATACACTAATCAATATATTCTGTATTTCCTAATAAAGTAGTATACTAAAACACAATTATTTTCCATTTGTGGCTTATCACAATTTTTATGATTCGGCTTCTTGCACAGTTTTTCTTAATTATTCAAAAATTCACAAGTCAACTTCGCCATAATTGGAGCTTGAGTTTGCGGCAACCCGTGAGTGGCATTGGGAATAATTGCTAACTCTGCCCCCGGTATCTCGCCCGCGTAGGTTTCACAGTGCCATAGAGGAATTGTTTCGTCACTCTCTGCTGCGATAACTAAGGTAGGAATTTGCAATTTGTGAATTTCTTTTTCTACTGTATCAACTGCATCTTCTGGCCGCATCCGACTCATTAAAAATGACCTTGCTACTGGTTGAGACATTAACTCCCTGCGCCACCCGGAAATTTGCTGCAATTTCTCACTTTTTCCCGCTAAACTAGCAAAAGGTTTTGCCAACTGCAAGGCCCAATCAACAACTGGAGTTTCCCACAATAGCGGCCGCAAAGCATCGTATTGACCGCAAAAACTGTCGTCCCGAATTCCGGCTGGTGCTGCTAACACTAAACTGCTGACAGAATTAGGATATTTGAGGGAATATGCAGATGCTACCCAACCGCCAAAAGAATGTCCGATGATGCAGCAGGGTTCGATATTTAGTTGTTCTACAACTTGCCGCACAAAAGCCACTTCTACAGCTACGTCGTAGCGGATTTCTGGTTTGCTGGATTCTCCAAAACCTAACATATCTAAACTGATGCACCGAAACTGAGATTGCAATAACTCAATTAATGGCAGCCAGCAAGTCTTTTCTCCGAAGAAACCGTGCAACATCAATAAGGGTCTGCCGCACCCGATGTCGAGGTAGGTGGCTGTTTGGGTGGTGCTATTGACAAATGTACTTAATGTGTGCTTTTGTCCTACAAGTGCTTGAGACTGCATGGGGATCGACTCCTGATAGGTAAGAAATATTTGTAAAGGATTGTAACAAAAAAGCAGTCCAAACGTTAAACTTCATTACGGAGTACACAGTTAGAAATAGACCATGATATTGTCTATGATTATTAGAAAATTCTACAAACTCAAAGCAGGAGAACACTTTGAACTCTACTTTAAAACAGTACCCGGCTTGCTCTCTTCGCGAAGATGTCAGTGAGTACGTAGCACACCTACAGCTTCACATGACTTTACAAGCTCGCAACTTGCTCCCTACCATTACCACCGCTAAGGATAGTCGCGAACAACTGTTGCAGCAGACTCAGGCTCATTTTGAGAAACGAGTTTCTCGACAAGCTATTTAAACAAATTTAACGATCGCCCGCAGTTGATCGAACTTTCCGACATTTCAGCATCCCAGAAACCCGGTAGCCTCAAAAATACCGGGTTTCTTTTCGGCTAATTATGCAGGGGGCCCGGTTTTGGGTAATATGCGTTGGGTGTGCTTTAAATTTAATGTCTATGCGAATTTCGATTATTGCATTTTTGACTTTGGCGGCGCTGGGTGGGGGCGAATTGGCAGCGCGGGCGATCAATCCGAGTGCCACACCGACTGAGGCGGAGTCTAGGGAGGGAACCGCAGAGGCGCAGAGGGAGGAGGATGAGGTGAGTCTCACATCTGGCACCATTCTCCAGAACGGGCAAGATGCCCGTTCCACAAGAGATGAATTGTTTGGTGGCACAGGCATCTTGCCTGTTCATCAAAAGCTGATAGAAAATGGTGCAGCATCTCTCAAGAACGGTGCAGCATCTGTCAAGAACGGGCAAGATGCCCGTTCCACAAGAGATGAATTGTTTGGTGGCACAGGCATCTTGCCTGTTCATCAAAAGCTG
>NZ_JAUBTU010000105.1:0-4139 GCF_036705085.1 Microcoleus sp. B6-A1 | reverse complement strand
CTCAAGAACGGTGCAGCATCTGTCAAGAACGGGCAAGATGCCCGTTCCACAAGAGATGAATTGTTTGGTGGCACAGGAATGTTGGCTGAAGTACCCGCGGCGCAGCTATCCCCTAGGGAATCTCCCTCACTCAAGTCCAGCCACCATAAAGATTTTACATCTCTGTTAAAAACTCCGGCGACGATCGCGACACAAGCCGAAATCCCCGAAGCAGTAAACAGCAACGCCCGACAGCTAGGTGGTACTCTACAAATCAGTCAAGCGGGCAATGCTGAAGGTGTTTACGTTGCAGAGGTGAAAATTCGCTTTGTCAATTCCACAGGTGAAGCTGTTGATAAAAAAGGGAATCCGGTTGAGGGCAGAATTTCGGAAGATTTTATCCGAGGAGAGCTCAAACTCAAGGCGGGGGATAACTACAGCCGGGAAGTTGTACGATCGGATTTACAGCAGTTGCAGCAATTGGGATTGTTTGACAAGGTTACGGTTTCGATCGAAGAAGTTGGCACGGATGTTAATGTAATCTACAACGTTCAAGAGCGATCGGCTCGCTCTTTTAGCGTGAGTGCCAGTCTTAGTGATGATGTTGGCGTTGCTGTTCCTCTTTCCTATACCGATCGAACTTTCGGAACAACCCCACAGCGGCTGGCGGTGGAACTTGAGCCCAGCCTCCGAGGTATCCAGTACGATGTCCAGTTTGTCAGCCCTTACGTTGCCGCCAAAGACCGTTTGGGATACAGTGTGAGAGCTTTTGGCGATCGCAGAATATCGGAAATTTTCAACAAAGATATTGATTTGCCCAACGGGAACCGAGTTCGGGAAATTCGGATGGGGGGAAATCTCAGGTTTACCAGACCTTTGGGCGATTGGCAATCGACTTTGGGACTGAATTATACAAACATCAGTACGCGCGATCGCAACTTAAATATCGCCCGCCGCGACGAACTCGGAAATCCTCTCACATTCAGCGGCAGTGGCGTTGACGAGTTATACACTGTTTCTTTTGGCGCAATGCTCGATCGGCGGGACAATCCCTTTAACCCCACCAGAGGATCGATTCTGGGCCTCAGCACCGAGCAGTCGATACCTCTGGGTCGAGGTAACATTGTGAGTAACAGACTGTTGGCGAATTATATACATTATGTACCCGTAACTTTGTTGGGCATTAGCGAGTCCGAAGCCTTGCCCGAAATGCTGGCTTTTAACTTGCAAGCGGGCACGGTAATCGGGGATTTGCCACCAACGGAAGCTTTTCGCCTCGGCGGCCGCAATTCCGTGCGGGGCTACGATAGCGGGGATATTGGCAGTGGGCGGAGTTATTTTTTAGCTTCCGGGGAATATCGGTTTCCTGTGGGTCAGGATGTTGGCGGCGTGATATTTGTTGATTTTGCGTCGGATTTGGGAACGGGAGATAGCGTGTTGGGGAAACCGGCGGTAGTCAGGGACAAACCGGGGACTGGGGCGGGTGTTGGGGTGGGTGTGAGGGTGCGATCGTCCTTTGGATTAATTCGCTTAGATATGGCTGTTAGCGACTCCGGCGACCTCAAATTTATACTCGGTACAAAGCAGCGATTTTAAATTAGTCATCAGTCAGTAGTCATTAGTCACAAGTTACAGCATATTCTGGAATATGCTGTAAAATCGAGTCAACAGTTAACACTCAACCATTCAGTTTTTCCACCCCTCCTTCTACAGTCAACAGTCAACAGTCAACAGTCAACAATCACGGACGGTGCAACCGGAATTGATATAAATGCTTAACGCTTTGGTTTCTTCAGATCAACAGTTTTCGGCTTAGCCGCCGGAGTTCGCGGATAAAACTTAAACTTATTGAGCGCCGCACTTGCCGATTTAGCCACACCGCTATCTATATCTCGCAAAGCTTTTTGTAGCAGCGGAATCACTTTTTCCGACTTAATCATTGCTAGTGCTTCCACAGCAGCTTCGCGCACCTCCGGGTGAATATCTTGAGCTAATTTTCCCAAGGTTTCTATTGCTCGCTGACCTTCGGATCTCAGAGCATTAGCAGCAGCCATTTTACCTAAAGCAGACGCTGCAAACTTGCGGGTTTCTTTGTCCTGACTTTGAACACATCCCATCAACTGTGGCAGGGAATAGCTTGGTGCTTGTCTGGCAATAGGAAGCTGTTGTTCGACTTCGGGTTGATGTAAATCAATTGATTGTGGTTCGGAAAAATCTGTGTAATTTAACTCTTCAACTTCTGTTTGATTTAACTCAGTTGACAGTTCCTGCCAAACTTCTTCTTGTGAGAAACCTTCGGGAAATTCTGTTGAATTTAACTGACTAAACTGCTGATCGGGGACTTCTTGTTGTTGTACATTACTCTCGTACTGCTCTTGCAAAGACCTGATAGTAGCTTGCATCTGAGCTTCGTGGTCTCTCAACTGCTCGTGAGCCGCTTGCAACTGACTCTCGTATTGCTCTTGCAAAGCCTCCATATTTAACTGCATCTCAACCTCGCGGTTCTCATATTCCTCGGCAGTTTGCCTCAAGCGAATTTCGTGTTCATTTTGCAGGTTTTGCAAATGTTGCTCCATCTGAGCTTGATAATTTAAATGCAATTCGTCAGCAACTCTAAGTAAATGATGTTCGTGTTCTGCTTGCAAAGATTGGATATTTTGCTGCATCCTAGCATTGTTAGCGGCTTCTAATTCCTCGCTGATTTTTCTCCGCAGCTCAGGCTCGTGTGCGCTGACAACTTGTTGGAGCTGACTGTCGCGTTCTGCATGAACTTGTTGGAGCTGACTGTCGCGTTCTGCCAAAACTTGTTGGAGCTGATTTTCATATTGAGCCGCAACTTGTTTGAGCTGGTTTTCGTATTGGGTAGTAACTTGTCTGAGTAAATTTTCGTGTTCGATAGTAGCTTTTCTAAGCTGATTTTCCCGTTCTCCTTTCTGAGATTCGACAGCTTGTTGCACCCGAGACATCTGAGCTAATTCTATTTCCTCAGTAATTCTGCGAGTTTGCTGCAAGTATTCTTGTTTTTGCTTGTTTAAGCGCTTTTCTACTAACCAGTAAGCAACTGCTATCCCTGCCAAAAAACCTACGATCGCTCCTATGATACCCACAACTGAGATCCTCCCGACAAAATAGTGATGCTGGACTTTTTACATTTAACCATACAGCCTCCTGTAACCGCCCAGTAGCAACAGCCAGGCTGTCACTGCTAGCCAGTGAACCGCCACCGCAGGCCAGATAGAACCGCTTTGCAGGTATGCGAGGGAGCACGCAACTCCCAAAATTGCTGCCAGTAGCAAAAATACTGGATTCATAAAGGTCGATCGACCAACCGGGTAAAAAGTCAGCGCGTTCAGCGGGTGGTAAACTATAAAAACCGCCAAACTCGCGCATCCCCAATACCACAGCATTAACCCAGAAGCCTTCTCAAACGGGTGCGGCAGCATTAACACCCGGAACAATAATTCCTCGGTGATGCCCGGACTTAACAAACAGCCAAGAAGCACTCCCACAATTGTACGCCGAGAGGTTTGCACGTCTACTTTTAGAAATCCTGACCAAAAACCAATGGAAAGAGCGATCGAAGTGTAAACCAGCGCGAGCATAGCTGCAACCAGCCAATCAGTGAAATCGGGAATAGTTGAAAAAGCTAGGGTGATGCGGCGTATCAGGAATCCCGGCAGCGCCATCGCACTAAAATTTAACATAATCAAACTGATCCTTAAAATTTTCAAACAGATGTTAGCAGTAAGTTGAGCCGTGTATTATGCAAAACCAATCATTGCCGCCCGTCAGAGTCCGCGTTTTTGTTTCGGGATTAGTTCAAGGAGTAGGATACCGATATTCAACGATGAATCAAGCAAAGTATTTCGGCCTCAGCGGCTGGGTGAGAAATCTCCCCGACGGGCGCGTCGAGGCTGTCTTTGAAGGCTCCAAAAAAGCTGTGGAAGGAATGATTAGTTGGTGCCGCCGCGGCCCCACCGGTGCTACGGTTAGTGAGTTGGTTTTGGAATACGAAAACCCGGAGGGCGATTCCCTTCAAGATAGCTCCGCCGCGCGTACTTTTGAGATCCGCCGATAAAACAATAAGGAATGAGAATTAAATAACTTCCACTCTTGAAAGTGGGATGGGCGTCCCGCCCGTCCTTTTTGGACGGGCGGGA
>NZ_JAUBTU010000104.1:12012-24480 GCF_036705085.1 Microcoleus sp. B6-A1 | reverse complement strand
GCGTAGGCGCTAAGAAAGAACGTTTCAAACTTATACCGCTGAGCTTACCCAGGTTTGCCTAGGTTTTTTAAAGCGGTGAATCAGTTGTATTCAATTGCCATTGATGCGGATGCGATCGCCCGGGCCATTGCCTATGCCATTGAGCAGCCCGGTGATGTGGATGTCAACGAAATGATCATCCGTCCGACTCGTCAGGAGTTGTGAATTGGCGCGCATGAGAGTCGATCGACTCTCCATTTAATACGGCTCAACGGCTGAACTGTTCCTAGATCATCTATAACTTGATTCAGTAACGCTGAACCGTAAGCGGTCGCAGTGGACTTACCGGGTTTCGGCGAAACTCCGCCTTTGACAAGTGATATCAATTCCGGTTGCACCGTCCGTGATGGTTGACTGTTGACTGTTGGCTGTTAACTCGGGGTCGAAAAACTGAATGATGGTTGAGTGTTGAGTGTTGAATCGATTTTACGCCCGACGATGAAGCGCGGATTTGATATGAAGTTTCGATGCCAACGCTAGCGGATGCAATCAGTCGGACAGCGCAAAGATCCCTGTTTTGGGGGCATCCCAGGCAATTGCCGCTTCAAATCACCCTCGAAGAAGAGATGCGGAGTGTTGTCGCTACGCCGTGTTTGGATGAATTGCTGCATTAGCTTGGCGATCGGAGAACTCAGCAATGTCTGCCGATGGGTTCGATCGCACATCCCCGGGCGATCAGTTGGCACTCCCAATTCGTTCTTGTGAGTCCCTCGTTGTGTTGATCGCACCTTCCCTCGTCAAACTCAACAATCTAATCAATCTAGCAACCATAATATCGGATAATTGTAAAGCAATTCACCAAGCCAACAGCGTCACTAACCCCAGCCTAAAGGCATGGGGCTTGAAAGAGGAAGACTCACCACCTTCTTAATTTGAGACTAAAACAGTGTCTAGCCTGCGTCTTTGAGACAAACTGAATTATCTGGTGGTGGTACACCGAACGATGTTACTGGATGCCTCCCTAGTCTGTAACCTCAAGGGATATCAGTGGCGAAGGGATATACACACACGGGCTTACCGCCACTTGTTATGCGTACAGGTAGAAAGCACTCGATCCGTAACTGTCCGGGTTAAAGGCGAATACAAAACGTCGAACGTCGTTAGTATATCCAAGGCGGTAACAAGCATTCATCGGAGGAGAATTCCTCCCCCCCCATCCAATGTAAAGCCGTCCTAAAAGGACGGGGTTTCAAACCCATATTTCTGATGAGTATTGACCAATTAAACACAGACTACGGCATAGCCGGACACCTCACCTTCGCCACCGGAAACGGTGGTTTCCCCATGATTCACATCGACAACGGTCAAGCCAAAGCCTTAATTTCTGTGTATTCCGGTCAAGTTCTCTCCTTTCAACCAGCCACCGAAGCCACAGACTTGATGTTCCTCAGCGAAAAAGCCTACTACGCCGAAGGGAAAGCCATCAAAGGCGGTATACCAATCTGTTGGCCCTGGTTTGGCCCCGATCCCGAAGCCTTGGGGCGTCCGAGTCATGGATTCGTGCGGAATCGCCTCTGGAATGTGCTAGAAACCGCCACAACCCCCGACGGCGCCACCAAAGTCACTCTCGGACTCAAGGATACCGATGAAACTAGAGCAATTTGGCCGATCGCCTTTGAACTGGCGATCGTGATTACGATCGGCATCAGCCTCACAGTAGAATTAATCACCCGCAATCTAGGCGACAAAGCATTTCCCCTCACCCAAGCTTTCCACACCTATTTCCAAGTCGGCGATATCAACCGCGTGCAGGTTTTAGGCTTAGAAAATAGCCAGTATCTTGATAAAGTTGATGCTGGTGTCGAAAAAACTCAAGTGGGTGCAGTGGTAGTAACAGGTGAAGTCGATCGCATTTATCTTGATGTCACCAATGAATTAGTCATTGAGGATAGCGCCCTCAATCGTCGAATTCGCATTAAATCATCGGGTAGTAAATCCGTCGTAGTGTGGAATCCCTGGGTGACAATTTCTGCAAATATGGCCGACCTTGATGATGCAGATTATCAGCGTTTACTCTGCGTAGAAACGACCAATGCAGCTACAGATATTGTGGAAGTTCCCGCTCATGGTGAGTTCCGCTTGCAGGCAATTTACAGCGTTGAACGCGACTAAGGAATTAAAGCTTAATCTTAGCGGTGATGGGGCCAAAATTCCCAGTAAGCGGTTCAACATTTCAATTGGATATTTTGGGCGTTGCTCAAATCCCACCCACAAGACTGGGATTGTTTCTTTAAATACAACTTAAATGCCGATTAGCTGATTGAATTGAAAAACTCTGTCACCCTAGTCAGGAACCTCAGCCTAAAGGCATGAGGCTTGAAGGAGAAATCTAACAAGCCGTTCTGACCAGCCAAGCGTCTTAATTGACTACGTTTTTTGAGTCACAACACCCGCTTGATGCGTAGCTAGTCCCTTGCTCTGTCGCTAGCGGTTAAACAGTCTTAAGGTCACGCTCGACAGTGCTGCTAGGCGGCGCAAGCTCACTAAACAAAGGCGCGTGCTAACTTTACTCCGAAAGGAGATTGAGGCAACCATACCTCACGCCTTGGGGCAACCATACCCCTCCACCCCGCTGTATGTTTTAACTCAATGTAAAGCCGTCCTTTTAGGACGGGGTTTCAAACCCATATTTCTGATGACTAATAATACCAAATCCAAAATTTCTCCCCTGTTTATTTGTTAGTCCGCGAAAGACGATCGGCAAAGCTGAGTCGAACCGTCTAGCCACAGACAAAACTTTCTATGATCGGTTTCAACCGCCGACTCCGATCTTTTTACTTACCATCAATTATTATGCAAAACTTCAACTGGACAAAACTTCAAAATGGCTCAGACATTCGCGGTATCGCCCTCGAAGGCGTCCCCAATGAAAAAGTCAACCTCACCCCCGAAATTGCCACAATCTTAGGTAAATCCTTTGTCAGTTGGCTGGTGCCCAAAGTCAATAAACCAGCGGCAGAATTAACGATCGCGATCGGGCGTGACAGTCGCCTATCAGGGCCAACCTTAATGCAAGCAGTCATGGAGGGAATCGCCTCAGTTGGTGCAACTGTGTACGACTTTGAAATGGCCTCAACTCCCGCCATGTTTATGAGTACCATTACCCCGGGTTTTGATTGCGACGGCGCAATTATGCTCACTGCTAGCCATTTGCCCTTTAATCGAAATGGCTTAAAGTTTTTCACGGCCAAAGGTGGGTTACAAAAACAAGATATTACAGATATTTTAGCACTAGCGCAAAGCAATAACTTTCAGCCAGCAGCCTCGCCCGGTAAGATTACAAAGCATGATTTTATCTCAGTTTATGCTAACCAATTTGTCACAAAAATCCGGGAAGCAGTCAATCATCCCGATAACTTTGAGCAACCACTAACAGGATTAAAAATTGTTGTGGATGCGGGCAATGGTGCTGGCGGTTTTTATGTTGATAAAGTCTTAAAACCTTTAGGTGCAGACACTACGGGCAGTCAGTTTTTAGAACCAGATGGTACTTTCCCCAATCATGTGCCAAATCCCGAAGATAAACAGGCAATGCAGTCAATTTGTCAAGCGGTAATTGAACATCAAGCAGATTTTGGGATTATTTTTGATACCGATGTCGATCGCAGTGCGGCCGTCGATCAAGTTGGCAAGGAACTCAATCGCAATCGCTTAATTGCCTTGATTTCGGCGATCGTATTACAAGAACACCCAGGCTCTACCATTGTCACCGATTCTATCACCTCCGATGGCTTAACGCAATTCATCGAACAAGATTTAAAAGGGATTCACCATCGCTTTAAACGCGGCTACAAAAATGTGATTGACGAGTCGATTCGCCTCAATGAAGCCGGACAGGAATCATGGCTGGCGATTGAAACCTCTGGACATGGAGCTTTGAAAGAAAATTACTTTTTGGATGATGGCGCTTATTTGGTCAGCAAATTATTGATTGAATTGGCTAAGTCAAAGCTAGCAAACCAATCTTTGCCGGATTTAATTGCGAATTTAAAAGAACCCGAAGAAAGTGCAGAATTTCGGATTAAAATTGCTGTGGATGATTTCAAAGCGCAGGGCGATCGGGTTATTGAACAACTGCAACAATTTGTCTCAACGCAAGCAGACTGGAAAATCGTTCCTAATAACTACGAAGGTCTGCGAATTTCCTGCACGTCACCTAGCGAATCTGGCTGGTTTCTGTTACGCTTATCACTCCACGATCCCGTGATGCCTTTGAATGTTGAATCTAATGTTAAGGGTGGTGTTGCTCACATAGTGGCTCGGCTTTTAGCTTTTTTCCCAACCACCGAATCCCTTGATTTTTCGGCATTATTGAGCTAACTTTCACTGTCGTCAGACTATTAGTAAACCAAACCGAAGGAGGAATTTAATCATGTGGCTTTTAATCATAAAATGTTCGGCTGCAAGCTGGGATACCCATTCCAAAGCTTTCAAAGCCATTGCTGCCAAATATCCCGCCACGCCTTCCTCTTCCAAAAAGATGAAAGGCGATGGTCAACGCATCATGGAATATCAGCTTGAGAATGTCAACGATGTAGAGGAATTTATGGAAGAATGCTTGACCTTAGATGGTTTCACCGCTACCTTTGAATCCCTATAAATTTAGGTGATCAGATTAAGCTGTCACGCATTTAAATTGCATCTTCAGGGCGGGCTTTCTGGCCCAACCCCCTACTCCCCACAAGATTTAGATGATTTTTTGATATTCAATTTAAATGCACAACAGCTTATCAGCCAAAAGTGAAAATTAAGGGTTTGATGCTACGACATAAAAATGCCAGCGGGGGCGGACGCACGCCGACCTCAGAAACCCGGTTTCTTCGTAGATTTATCGTGAGTCGTCGCAAAACTCGTAGAAACCGGGTTTCTAGCTACCTATACCTGGGCTATGAAACTGTCCGAAGTATTATCAATCTTCGACTTGAGGAAGGTAACGGCATTTGTGCGAAAGTATGATCGTCTCGCCAAATTTTTGAGTGCTGTTAAGTATTTATTTAAGTGAGTCTCTCATCTCCCAATCTTTGACCAAGCTTTTTAGCTACGGCTGTTTTTATCGACGGATTGAGGATTGCTATAGTTAGTCTAGATACTTGAAAATATCTCAGCGAGACAAAGATTAAGGACACCTAGTGATGATAATGACTGTGAGTCGAGGCAACGGCGGGCTAAGTGCCGAAATAGTTACAGGTCGGATTTTGCGGTGGGGGCAGTTGAAAGCAAACCAGCTAACCGCTAGTTCGATCGGGGGAATTGTTGCTGGCCTTTTAAGTTTTGCCCTGCCGGTACAAGCTTTGCAGGTAGTTGTGACGCCGACAAATCCCCAACTGGGAGATACGCTGTCAGTAATGATTCAGGTTGACGGTAACGGCGGGGAAACTCCACAAGTTTCTCTACAGCAAAAAAACTACCCCGCTTTTCCGATCGGCAACGGCCGCTTTCGGGCCCTGCTACCGACGACGCCGCTAGAGAAACCCGGTGCCCGCCAAATCCAAGTCGCAGGTGACGGACAAGTTCAGAACTTGAGTCTCCAAGTGCGGGATCGAAATTTTCCTACTCAATCCATCTGGCTACCGCCTGGGAAAGACAGCGAAGGTACAGACGCGGAGTTCGATCGCGTAGACGCATTTAAAGCACTCGTGACACCCGAAAAATTTTGGGACGGCAAATTGTTGCGCCCCAACTCCGGCGAAATTACCACTATTTACGGGGTGCGACGTTATTATAATGGGGTATTTGCTCAAGACTACTACCACCGCGGCGTTGATTATGCGGGTGCTTACGGTTCCCCTGTAGTCGCACCAGCAGCAGGTCGGGTATCTCTAGTGGGACGCGAATCCCAAGGGTTCAAAATCCACGGGAATGTCGTTGGTATTGACCACGGTCAGGGGGTAGCAAGTATTTTGATGCACCTGGCCCGGATTGATGTCAAGGAAGGCGATGTCGTGAAACCAGGTCAAGTAATTGGTACTCTGGGGTCAACGGGGGCTTCCACAGGCCCTCACCTGCATTGGGGACTTTACGTGCATGGGCAGGCCGTCGATCCTGTACCTTGGCGGCTTCAGGGAGTTGAGTAGGAGTTTTTACAGGTTTTGATGAATAAAGCCGTCAATTATGGGGTAAGTTTGTGGCTGGGGTGTGCAGATAACTTTATGGGTTATCAGTATTGAGTTAGGATTTGTATAAAAATTCTCAACTCAACTCTCAAAACTCGAATCTCAAGACGCTAACAATCGCGTCTTCACAAAACTTTATTGATGATGCCGTTGAGCGGGGACGCATATATGAGTATTGAAAAAATTGTTGAACAGGCTTTGCAGGATGGCTATTTAACGCCGTCTATGGAAGCTGAGGTGGGACGGATCTGCAATACGGCTTCGGAATTGTCGATCGAAGAGTACATGGCTCTCGATCGTCTGATGGGATCTTTGTTGACTGGCGAAGTTGTGGTTCTGCCACGCAAACAGTTCATCAACGTTATGGAAGAGTTGGTGCTCAGCGATGCGATCGCTAGGGTGGCCGACATTGAAGCGACGAGCGACCTGAGTCTGGATGTGGGAGATATTGCAGCTTATGCTTTAAATAGGCTGCCACCTCTGTACGCTACGACGGAAGAGGGAGCTCACTTTCAAAGGGCTAGGGCTAAAGAGCAACTTCACGATTTGATTTCCAAAGAAGTCAATGCAGCGATCGCCCGCAACTTGGACAGGCCCGACACCCCAAACCCCACAGCTTTGGGCAAGTCCTCGGGAAACGAAGTTCTTTCACAGCTAAGCACTTGGCTGCAAGCTAACGCCACTAATTTTGAGCCGCAGCCTTAGTACCACCCCAACAGCTCTATTTTACTTAAGTCGATCCCGCTCTATTCAGAAAGCGGGATTTTTAGTTTCTGAGCAACCAACATCTGAAGCCACAAGGCCGAAGCCAGAATTCAAGAAAAAAAATTAAAATTTAAGAGTTTTTTATTTTGTGTAACAAATAAAAAACTCCTTCTTCTTCCTTGTTCCTGGCATCCGTTACATCCGTTACATCCGTTACATCCGTTGAACGAATCCGTTGCCGAACTTCCTTCTTCCCGACATCCGTTACATCCGTTACATCCGTTACAAAATCCGCTGCCGAACTTCTTTCAAACGATTAATTGCTCCTGTCAGAAGAGTCTGCCGAAGGGCCAGCGGTAACTTTTGTTTCTCGCTTTTCGCGTTTTTTCCGTTCCGCTTGGATGACATCTTGAAGCACTATTCGCGCTTGGGCCATTTTTTCCAAATTGCTGCGGTACAAATCTAAATCTTTGCTAACTTTGTCTTCTGGCAGGTGCAAGGCCGCACTGACTTTGGCGATCGCGTTGTTTCGCGTTTCTTGGTCTTTTACCAAGTTAGGGTCAGCTTTTTCTAATAGCGAGAACAAACCGATCGCAAACAAGCGGCTGTACTTAAATTGAGGGTTGCTGGCGATCGCCCCTAAAGACGCTTGCAAATCCGCTGTATCTTCAAAGCTGGTCGAGCGATCGAGCCACGAGAGCAACTCTTGCCCGGAAAGTCTATCTGCCAAGCTTTCCAATCGCTGAGCGTCTTGCTTGTAGCGCTCTGGATCGTCTTCTAGGGACTTGCACAAAGCGTTAAAAATCGAAAGTCTGTCTGCTTCTGGGGCGTACCCAAGCATGAATCGATCGAAAGCTGTCACTACACCCAAAGCATAAATCGGGTCGTATTGAAAATCGGCATTCGCCGAAAGCAAGTGCATTTCTACCATCAACTCTTCCACCACTCGACGGTAAATTGAGTTGATCGGTCGAGTGTGAATCGTATAGAAACTTCGCTTAGTATCTGAAACAGTACGGTTATTGTTCACCTGAGTCTTATAGATAAATAATTTTGCCGTAGCGGGCGTGCCAGCGCGGCGTGAGTAAAGTCGGGGAGTCAATTCTGCGATCTGGCTGACAAAATTTGCCAGTTTTTTAAGGGTTGCGGCCGGATTGCGAGACAAAATTTTCTCAAAAATATTTTACGCGCGATCGGCTGCAACAATTAATATGTCGCCATAGGAGGGAAAAACCCCAGTATCTTTACAATCATAGCTCTTCTGGGATCGCTCATAAATCTAATCTTCTGACTTGCCCAGCCTAGATATGGCTTTCCATATCACAATAACTTTTTTTTGTCAACCATAATCGTGAAAAATCAAACAAACATGACACTTTCTCCTGAATTAATAGCTTTAGCCCAGTACATGGCGGGCGAATTTGACAACCGGGAACAAGCGCTAGCAGAGCCGGCGTGGTACGTCCACCTTCGTATGTGGCAAAGACCACTACCCGTTCGTTTATTTTCCGAACCCAGCATTGCCCTGTTTGCCGAACAAGCCAACATTCTGGAATTAGACAAGCCATACCGCCCCCGCATCGTGCAACTGAGACACTCACAGATAGCGCCGGGACTTATCGAAGCTCAGTATTATATGTTCAAGGACATTACAGCCGTCAAAGGAGCCGGTTGCAACCCCGACTTGCTTGGAAAGCTAACGAAGGAGCAAATCCAACTCCTCCCCGGCTGCACCCTCTCGGTTGCGGTGGAAAATTTAGCCTCAAACGGCTATCGATTTCGGGCATCTTTGCCGGAGGGCACTCGCTGCGGCTTTGCCTACGGGGGGCAAAATTACCAAGTAGACTTGGGATTTGAAGCCGCAGGCGAGGAATTTCTCAGCTATGACAAAGGAATAAGCCCCACGACTGGCAAGGCTATCTGGGGAGCCTTAATGGGCCCTTTTAGATTTGTCAAGCGTCAGGATTTTGCTGCTGAGATATTGGTTTGAAGAAAGAAGCAACAAGAAACAAGGAAGAAAGATTTAGCTATCTAGGATAGAAGGCAAGACTTTACCTTGACCTATTCTTCTACTTTAGTGTTTTGGTGAACCTGATACTTTTAATCCAGACAATCTCCGACAACCTCAGAGAATCCGAATATAGCACACTCATCAGACAGGTCCCAGAGCATGGTGGTATCCCACAAAGCTTTAAGGAAAATCCCTAAAGCGCTACTCAAACTGGGTGTTTTCTCACCACTGTTGGGGCCTTGAAAAATTTTAGAGCCACCTAACTTTTATGGCTCTAACCGTATTTTGCACAAATCAAGGAGGTGTATTCTTCACTGGTTTTGACCAACCTCGAACCGCAAGGATTACAGAGATGCTCTCAAGCGAAAGCTTGAGAGAAGTGAGAGAAAGTCCAAGTCATCATTACTGATGGTTTTATGCAGGCTACTTCAGTCTACACCAATTGTCATGAGTATTACCTAAAAGTCTAGGAAAATATCATCCTAGCAATTGCTCTCAACCTCTCAAAAAAGGAAGAAAGCATAAGGAAGCTGGCAAGAATTTACCTGCTTCCTGTTCTTGTGCAGGGTTCCGGCGCTTTTTGTGAGCCTCAAGCTTAAATTGCGCTTACACCGCAAGCGATGCAAACGGGAGTGGTCAACTTGCGCGCGGCACCCCCTCTAGAGCTTCTTCTTCCGTTTCAAATATTTCAAACACAGAATCCATCATGGTGACTTCAAACACCAGTTTGGCTTCAGGATGAACATTGCAAATGCGGAAACTTCCCTTAACTTTATCCGCATCCCGCATACCTGCTACAAGTGAGGTCAGGCCAGAGCTATCGATAAAGTTAACCTGACCAAGATTCACTACAACATGGCGGCTAAGTTTGGAAATACACTCTTGCAACTTGAGGCGGAATTGCCAAGCTGTAGTGATGTCCAACCGTCCTGTCGGTGCTAAGACGATAACTGTTGTACCGTCTTGAAGCGTGTGGGTTTTTTGATCAATATGAATCACTGACCCTTCCCTCAAATTTATTATCTATCGCGGTGGTTACTGTCCCAGTAGTTTAACTCAGGTCGGTGACTGCTGAGGCATCCAATTCGCCCAATCTTGCGGTTTTAAGAACTTGGAGTAGAGTTCGGCTTCTGGAGAGTTGGGTTCTGGCTCGTAGCAGTATTCCCAGCGTACCAAAGGTGGCAGGGACATTAAAATCGATTCGGTGCGTCCGTTGGTTTGTAAGCCAAAGGTCGTGCCTCGATCGTACACCAAGTTAAATTCAACGTAACGGCCGCGGCGGTAAAGTTGGAAATTACGCTCGCGCTCGCCGTATTCTTTCGATCGGTGCTTTTCAATAATAGGGGTGTAAGCCGGCAAAAATGCCCGGCCGCAATCCTGTACGAAGGCGAACAGCGACTCCCAAGTTCTAGGTTCCGGCGCCCCGATGTTGTTGCTGCACTCGGCTGCTTTGCCTTTGACATGATGGTCGCGGTAAAGCGCGCCTTGAGCGCTTTGGTAGTCAAAAAACAGGCCACCCACGCCGCGGGTTTCTTGGCGGTGGGGGAGGTAGAAATATTCGTCGCACCAGAGTTTAAATGTCGGATAATATCCGGGATGGTGGCGATCGCAAGTTGCTTTCAGAGTTTTGTGGAAATGAGCTGCATCCTCAGCCAACGGGTAATAAGGAGTCAAATCCACACCGCCGCCAAACCACCAAATCGGCCCGGCCTCAAAATAGCGGTAATTCAGGTGAACCGTAGGCAAGTAGGGATTGCGGGGGTGCAGCACCATCGAAGTGCCTGTTGCATAAAAATCGTGACCTGCAGCTTCGGGGTGCTTGGCCAGAATCAAAGCCGGCAAACTTTCGCCCCACACTTGGGAAAAATTGACTCCCCCTTGTTCAAACACATCGCCTTCGCGCATGACGCGAGAACGTCCGCCCCCGCCTTCGGAGCGTTCCCAAGAGTCCTCCTTAAATTTGCCAACGCCATCGAGCTGTTCGAGGGATTGACAAATTTCGTCTTGTAGGGTTTTCATAAATTGGCTGACTCTAGCTCTAGAGTCAGCGGGCGGCAAAAACGGGGAAGTGGCGGTTTTAAGTGTGGTAGAAACTGTCATCCGATTTAAGATTTAAGATTTTAGATTTTAGATTGAAGAATTGCGACCACGGCTCAATTCGCCTATTGTGACCAAATTGCTTTCGGTCGTAGAAATTCTTGCCGATCGCATTTGAGTTTGAGATTGACCGTGAGTCCCAAATCCAGTCGTCATGTAATTATGCCACCGCAGGTCTGCAAATGATCGCTATGAAGTTACATTAAAAAATAGCAATAAAAATATACTTAAACCTGCGATCGAAAATTCGCAAACCCAATTGCAGAGCTATGGTGGAGAACACAATGCCCAATACACTCGATGTTAGTTCAGTCTTAGAAATCCTGCGACCCGTGCAAGACCCCGAACTGCAAAAGAGTTTGGTGGAATTGAACATGATTCGTAACATAAAAATTGACGGCGGTGTCGTCAGTTTTACTTTAGTGCTGACAACCCCTGCTTGCCCGCTGCGAGAATTTATTGTCGAAGATTGCCAAAAAGCGGTCAAACAGTTGCCAGGAGTCGAAAAAGTGGCGGTGGAGGTGACAGCCGAGACGCCCCAGCAAAAGGGAGTGGTCGATCGCCAAGGCATTGAAGGCGTTAAAAATATTATCGCAATTTCCAGCGGCAAAGGCGGCGTCGGCAAAAGCACGGTGGCGGTAAACGTGGCAGTAGCGCTGGCGCAAACCGGCGCTAAGGTGGGTTTGCTGGATGCGGATATCTATGGGCCCAATGACCCGACAATGTTGGGTCTGGGGGACGCGAAAGTCATGGTTAGGGACGGGAAAAGCGGGGAAAGCCTCGAACCTGCGTTTAATTACGGCGTCAAATTGGTGTCGATGGCGTTTTTAATTGACAAAGATCAACCCGTGATTTGGCGCGGCCCGATGTTGAACGGGATCATTCGGCAGTTCCTCTATCAGGTGAATTGGGGCGATTTAGACTATCTGATTGTCGATATGCCTCCGGGTACTGGAGACGCGCAGTTGACAATGGCGCAGGCTGTGCCGATGGCTGGTGTCGTGATCGTGACGACGCCGCAGACTGTGGCTTTGTTGGACTCCCGCAAGGGGTTAAAGATGTTCCAGCAGTTGGGAGTGTCGGTGTTGGGAATTGTGGAAAACATGAGCTATTTTGTACCACCGGATATGCCCGACAAGCAATACGATATTTTCGGTTCTGGTGGCGGGGAAAAGACTGCTGCTGAGTTGGGAGTGCCGCTGTTAGGCCGCATTCCGCTGGAAATTCCGTTGCGGGAAGGTGGCGATTCGGGGGTGCCGATCGTGGTGGGGCAACCGGGTTCTGCTTCAGCTAGGGAGTTGCGGGCGATCGCGGGTCGCATTGCGGGTAAAGTTTCCGTAGCAGCCTTAGCCTAACTCACATCTTGGATTGTTAATCCGCTTTTGATGGGCGGGCGTCCCGCCCAACCCCTACTCCCCACAAGAAACCTGTGAGTGTTTGTGGAACAGGCATCTTGCCTGTTGAATTTGTGGAACAGGCATCTTGCCTGTGAGTGTTTGTGGA
>NZ_JAUBTU010000104.1:0-11912 GCF_036705085.1 Microcoleus sp. B6-A1 | reverse complement strand
AACAGGCATCTTGCCTGTGAGTGTTTGTGGAACAGGCATCTTGCCTGTTGAATTTGTGGAACAGGCATCTTGCCTGTTTAATTTGTGGAACAGGCATCTTGCCTGTGAGTGTTGGTGGAACAGGCATCTTGCCTGTGAGTGTTTGTGGAACAGGCATCTTGCCTGTTTTAGCATCAACTCTCGATCGCCAAGAAAAGGTAAACTATAAACAGCAAACATAACATTCAAACAATTATGATTTTTCCAGGTTCGGCAGTTCGAGTTAAAGATAAGGGTGAGATTTACTACGCCTTTCAAGGACAAGTCCAGCGAGTTAGCGACGGGAAAGTCGCGGTACTGTTTGAAGGCGGCAATTGGGACAAGCTGATCACGTTCAGGCTGTCACAGTTGGAACTTGTCGATGCTACGGCTGGTCGCGCGAAATAGTCATTAGTCATTAGTCATTAGTCATTAGTCATTGGTAATTAGTAATTGGTAATTGGTAAAGCAAGTATAACTGCCGGAAAATACACAAGTATGTCATTGCGAAGGTCACTCTGTGAAACTAAGCAATCGCAGGGGTTATGAGACCTTTACATTCTGTGACATACGAAAATTTATTTGCACCTACCTACTTACCCAAGACCAGTCTACTAACTGAAGACTATTGAAAACCAGCACAAAATTAATGACTAATGACTAATAACTAATGACTAATGACTAATAACTAATAACTAATAACTATGCGTTTACCTTTACCCCAATTTGCTACAAAAGAGCGCCATCCCGATCGCATTGCTGAGGTGATCGAGACGGCAACTTCGGAGTTTTTGGCTCAATGTTTGGAACCGGAAGACTTAAGCTTTCCCGTGATGCCACCTTTTGGGAGTTGGGTGAAGGCCGAGGATGAAGAGTCTAAAAATCAAATTTACGGCGTGGTTTATTATGCCACGACTAGCCCGATCGACTCGGTGCACAGAGCTCGCGCTTTGGGTTTGTCGCTGGAAGAGTTACGGGAAGAACAACCGCAGATTTTTGCGATGCTCAAAACCGAGTTTCGAGTGGCGATTGTGGGGTTTGAGACGGCGCCGGAAAGGTTGAACGGTCACGGCCCATCTAGGGGTAAAATTTATCAGTATTTGCCGCCGCGCCCGCCGCAAATTCACCAGGCGGTTTATCGCTGCGAACCGGATGAGGTGATTGATTTTACGGTGCAGTTGGATTTTTTGAGGACGCTGCTGGGGGTGGCTAATGCGCCGGTGGATGCGCTGACGGCGGCGGCGATTCGGGAGATTTATCAGTTGCGGATGCGCGATCGATCTTGGTTGGTGGAAGCGGGGAGGAGTTTGAGTGTTTTGTTGAAGGATGATTACGATCGGTTGAGAGTGATTTTGAGTCAGATTCATCCGTAGGGGGAAGCTGAATAGTATGTTTGAGGCCGATCGTCAAATATTGAGGCGATCGCACCAGCCAGACTCTGGTATTTCATGAGCCTTACAATTAAATGGAGGAGGAAGAAACGATCGCACTTAATTCAAAATGCGATCGCCCGTTTGTCTGGCACAGCCGTAAAAGATGATATAATGGGAGCGAGTAACATGATTTATCAAAATCTATGTCGGCCAAGGATATCTTTCATGCCTCTGTATGTTCAGCTTTGGAAAAGGAAGGGTGGACTATTACCCACGATCCTTTGTACCTCAAAGTAGACGAAGATAAGCTTTATGTGGACTTAGGGGCTGAAAATAATTTGTTAGGAGCCGAAAAGTACGGACAGAAGATAGCAGTAGAAATTAAGTGTTTTTTAGGTCTGTCATTGATAAATCAGTTTCACGAGGCTATAGGTCAAGCCTGGAATTATAAAGTGGTTTTGGAAGAGTCAGAACCGGATAGACTTCTTTATTTGGCAATTCCAGAAGATATTTATGAAGAGTTTTTTACTCGGCGTTTAGCTCGAATGTCAGTGACGCGGATGCAATTAAACTTGATTGTGTTTAATCCTGCGAGAGAGGCGATCGTTATATGGAAATAGAAAAGTATAGAGAGCTAATTCAATCAATCATTGAAAAACACTCTAGCTGCGGTTCGGACGATGGGGAGATAGAAACTGAAATTGCTTGTGACATCAAACGCGATCGCTATTTGATGTTTCATGTGGGATGGCGTGGAGAAAGACGAGTTTATGGTTGCGTTATTCACATCGATATTAAAGAGGACAAGATTTGGATTCAGCGAGATGGAACTGAAGTAGGAATTGCTAATGAGTTAATTGAAGTCGGAGTACCCAAGTCGGATATTGTTTTAGGGTACAGGTCTCCCTATATGCGTAAGTTTACGCTGGTTGGCGGCGGGCTAGGCGATCGCCCCAGCCAAACTCCGGTATTTGACGAACCATACAATTAAATTGAGAGGGAAAAAACGATCGCACTTAATGTACAAAGTTTACCGCACTTTGTGACAATCAGCAACGTTTACAGGAGGGTGACTCTCTGACACAATCGGGAGCATGGGAAGAGCAGGTAAAGCCCTCAAAAAAATATTAGAGGCATACGATATCAGTCAATATCAATTGGCGGCAAAGATGGAAATCGATCGCTCAAACGTTAGCCGTTGGGTGAGCGAAGAACGAGACCCATCTGCCGAGGCGGTATTTGCGATTAAGCAAGCGTTGCAGACATTCAATCGGCAGGCGGCTGATGAATTCGTCAGGTTGTACCTGGGAAATGGCGAGGAAAACGGTTAGGTTCTCAGGTGTGGAGAGTGTCGCACCGATCGCCCTTGCTGCATTCGAGGGCGATCGCCAATTAGTTTGTGAGAATTTATTTAAAGCCAGAAAGATTATATATTGTCAGCTATTTGTTGAGTCTATTTTAAGCATAGGTGGCATGGGAGACGATCGCCCGATCGCCCATATTATTACTCTTCGAGTTTTTCCTCCAAATCATCTAAATACAAACGAATAAAATCCCCTGCTGCATCGGGATTAATTTGCTGTAATCCCTTGCGAATCTCTAGAACCGCTTGAGATGCCGGATCTCTATTCTCGTTAACCCAACGGTTAATGCTCGATCGTCCAATGCCCATAATCGCTGCCAATTGATTTTGACTGATGCCATAGGTTTCTAAAACCTGCTTCAGCGCCTTTCCTGCCTTACTCATGCCTTCTATGTTCTCAGAAGCTCACAGCTAAGTAAAGATTGTGGACATTATTACTCTTCGAGTTTTTCCTCCAAATCATCTAAATACAAACGAATGAACTCCCCTGCGGCATCGGGGTTAATTTGCCATAGTGCTTTCCGAATGTCCAACACTGCCTCTGCTACGGGATCTCTACTTTCATTGACCCAACGATGAATGTTGGAACGTGCTACGCCCATTGTCACAGCCAAGCGATTTTGACTGATGTTATAAGTTTCCAGCACCTGCTTGAGTGCTTTGCCTGCTTTTGCCATGCCTCAGATTGTCTCAGAGGGCGATCTCTTCGTAAATGTTGCTTCTAGGCAACATTGAGGATAGAATGATTGTGTTGCTTATAGGCAACACAATCGTTCACTGCGAACACAAAAAACGCTTATGTCGAAAAACTTCCTTGCCAATCCCCCAGCAACCGATACTGCTACACAGACAGTACCTGTAGCAGAGCCTCCGCCACCCGATCGAGAACCCGTCAAAATCCTGCTGATAGGTTCTCCCAAAGCGGTGAGGAGCATCATTCACATCCTTTACTGTTTGGGTTTTGCCTCTGTCAGCGAGTGGAGCCCGCTGCAACCTGCCCAAAAGCCCGGTGAAGTTATGAGCATTCTCATGCGTTACCTGCGGCTATAGGGGTGATATAACATTCTTTGCGGGCGTGAATTACCGCCAACAGCTTGTACAGTCTATTCAGACTTTAAGAGGTGTTGGCGTTAGAATTAGACCGCGATCGCTCGTTGTTCACTATGCCTTTCGGGCGATCGCGCATTAATTGGCAATAATTTATTTAAACCGAGAAAGATTATATGTGGGTAGAGATAACAGGGCTGAATCAAGTTCCCGAATGGGATATTTTGAAGGTAAAAGTTGAGGGTACTTCGCTGATTTTGAATCGTCAAGGCATGAATGTCACTTGTTACCGCAATGCTTGCACTCATTTAGAATATCCGATCGACATGGGTAAGGTAAGCGGCGGTATCATTACCTGTCCGTTTCACAAATATCAGTACAAATTAGATACGGGTAAATGTTTGAATGCACCCGCCGATTCCCTGGAATCTTATCCGGTAAAGATTGAGGGCGATCGAGTTTTTGTAGAAATAAATTAGTCAGGACTTACGGACTCCGACAAAGAAACCGGGTTTTTTACGAAATACTTTGTTACACACCCTAAATTAGGTAAAAAACCCGGTTTCTGCGCCCATGTGTACTTTATACCGTTTTCGCGCGCCGCTGACGGAGAAAAACTGCCAAAAGCCCGATCGCACCTACCGTCAACAGTAGCCATTCTTCCGGTTCAGGAACCCCCGAAACATTCAGAGGATTATTCGGCTTACTCAACTGTTCCTTACCCGATTCTACCTCTCTGTCAAATCGATCGCTCTTAGCTTCCGCTGCTTTTAGCTGCTCCCTTTGCGCGTCATTAACTAACACAATCATCGAAGAATAAGGCGTCACAACTTTGAAATTTTTAGCTACTGCGTGCATCGCATCCAGTTGCGTCAATTGATTTGAATTTTTCTGCTTGCTAAGTGCAGTTATCAACTGCCGCGCAGCTATCGGTTTAAAACCTTCATTCCCGGTATCTTTTAGCTCTGTAACAGCCCCCGATTTGAGTGTCTTTTCTGATTTGGAATTTTTGGCATAACTCCAAGCATAGCCGTCAACAACGCTAACAGTAGATTGGCCCGAAGCTGCTGTCGTTGCTACTCGCTGCATCGCCTCTTTCATATCTGTAGAAACTCCGCCGCCGCTATCTTGAATGACCTTTAAAGTTGCGTCGTCGTAGCCGGGGGGCAAACCTCCCAAATGCACTGTCCATAGGGGTGAAGAGATGGAAAGTTTAAGTTTGCGATCGTCCGACAATTCGTAACTGTGGCGATCGCTCACCAAAAATACAGTATCGTAACTTTTATCGCCCTGCAACTGTGCAAACTGTTGCAGCATATCTTTGAGCTGGATTGTACCGTAAAATGTCACCTTTGCCGCATCGAAATTGCGTAAATCTTCCACAAACTTAGGTGGCATTCCCGCAGCGCTGGCGATATACAAATCAACACCATTTTTGCCTGCTGCATTAGCTTTCAACCATTCAAAAGTCTCTTTTACTTCCTTACTTTCCGCCGCCATGCTACGGGAAGTATCGAGAATAACTGCAAATTTCTTGCCTTGCGGTAGCGAGTAATTTGCATCAGCCAGCGGCTTAGCAGAAATGATATTTCCTCGCGGTAGAATCGCCTGCTGCGCTGTTAGCGGTTGCTGTGCGGCTGCGGGCAAAAAGGGTGGCAGCCAAGTTTCTCTTGCTTCTTTACCGCTGTATTTTACATCTTTCCCGGCGATCGTGCGCCGAGTATTTTGGTTCCAAAAAATGTTGCGTTTCTCAGCCAAAACAGGCATAGCCCAACCCTGGGGCTGGCGCATGACTTTGTAAGTAAGCCACAGGTGCATTTCCGTTGGCCCGCCAGTTGGGGTAAATTCTCGTTTTGCTGGGATTGGAAAAGCCCGCAAGCGGTATTGTTTGGGGCCAATTTGTTCTAGCAAAGCCGGATCGACTCTTTCTACTACCTGTTGATTGTAGACTTGTTGGGCGGCACCTCTAGGCGATACCGTAAATACAAAACGTTTGTTTAAATCGCCAGTATCTCCCAGCCAAACTCCTGTAACTGCGGCGCTTTCCGGCAGCGAAAAGTAGTAGAATACTTCTTGCAAGTTCGGCGTTTGATTTTTGTAAACTTCGTAGAGTTGAACGTCAGCCCAGTCGCCGTTTTCTTTGACTGTCACTTCTTGCGACTGCAACCATACTTTTTCTTGATTGACATTCAGCAAACCAGCTTTAGCTTCTTCCCGGTTTGATGTTGACTGTACCGCGTGTTTTACTGCTTCTGTATCGCCTTTTTGCAGTTGCGTATCGAAGAATTCGCCGTAGAGTTTTTCGGCTTTTTCCACATCAGCACTAGAGCCTTGATACAAAAACGGCGACATTAAAAAATTATAGCTGTTCTGCAAAGTTTGAGCCGCTCCGTCAGGGAAAATCCAACTATTTTTGTATAACTCATAAATGTGGTTGTTTTCTCCTACAGTGCTGAGGTAGCGGTAAGGGGACAAATAAGCGTTAACTAAGCCCGATCGAATCATATCAGACTTGGCTAATAAAGTTTGGCGAACCGTGTCATTTGCGGGGGGAGTCGCCAGCATTTTCAGCGCTGCGACTTGTGGCTGCTGCTGCAAAGCGGAGAAAATAGCCAGCCAAGCTGCTATGACTCCCAAACTTCCCATTAGCGCTTTATTTTTCCCGTATTGTGCAGCAAAACTCTGCCATATTTTCCGCCCGGAATGAATGTAGAGAAAGCCGTACAGCGAAGGCATGACAACGAATAAGCTACAGGTTAAACCAAACAATATAAACGATAGCGGTATCCAAATTAAAGCCGAGGCCCACGCCCCGTATCTAAACATCTCCAGAAATGGTGAGACCCATGTAAACTTGAAAAATTGAATGACGAAAAATAAGAATCCATAAAGTGTATACAATGCCACAGGTACAGCGTAATAAAGCAGCAATGTTGCCGCCCAAATGCCAACTACTACCATTAAACTGTGACATCCTAATTGCAGCCACGCACTTCGCTTTTCTCCGATTAACCTGAAAAAACGAGGTTGTTGATTAGGGGAATTCTGGGAATCGAAAATATTTTGCACATTTTCTCTTTTACCCAGATATCCGTACAGCATTTCCACTGAAAATGCTGCTATGCACAAAGCAATAGTAGCGATGATTTGAGAACTAGCTGGGGTGAGTTCTCGTAGCAGGAACAAGCGCAGCAAACAAAGCAAAAATAGCGGTGCTTCTACGCCGTAAAACCAACGCATTAGCTGTAGGGGTTGCTTGCGAAAACGCCTAGCCCCTATTACAGTACATACAGTGGGTACTGCGATCGTAGCTGCCATCGTCAAAGAAAACTCTAGCGGGATGATGCCATCGATTGTCGCCTTAATTAATGGCACTCCTATAAGAGGCAAAATTCCCAAGTAAACAATCGATAAAAATGTCAAATTCCAAACCCAAAATATTGTTTTAAAAATTCCATCAAATACCTGTTTGATTTTCATTTATTTCTCCTTGTAAGCTTTGTTTAACGGTAGTGTATACATTACTCGCAAACTCTTTTACTTCCTGATTTTCGGCTTGTAACGAACTGTCAAATAAAATGGAAACTAGCACCCAATTGTGATTTTTGTGGGTGAGGTCGCTGCCGATACGGGACATGAAGTTATCTGTAGTTAGCTGTGCAGATTGCAGCCAGTATGCTGCTGATAATTGGTTGTTTTTGAGAGACAGCCAGCGCGCTGTTACTGAAGGAGTTAGCTGTTTTTTTTCTATGCGATTGACGGGAATTCCGCTGGCTACAAAACACAACTCGGGGGCGTGATAAGTTTGCCAAGATGTGCTGGCTACTGTGAGCATGGAACCGCGCAAGTTGCCGGCGACAAATCTGATTTTTTGTGTTTGCGTGTCTGGATAGTTGCCAAAGAATTTTTGTTCGCTAGGATTGAGGGGAATAGACTCTGATTTAATGTATTCAGGTAATGTTAAAGAGGCGATCGCCATTTTTGGCGTTTCTACGTGAGACAGTTGAGCCATTACTGCCAAAACAGTGACTGCTGCAATTATTCCGGGTTTGGCTAAAGGGTGATTTTGCAGAATTTCTGAGTTTGGTTTTGCAGAAATACCGCTGGTTTTTTCTGGCTGAAATTTCGGTACTCGTTGCAGCATTAACCACGTCACAAAACAAGCACATACTAAACCGACAATTCCCAGAGGAACGTGCATAATTTGTGCTATGTTTGGCTGTTGAAAAACTTCTGAAACCAGGACTAACACGCCAACCCGCGCAGTGTTAGCACACACCAACATTAAGAGATTAGCAGCGCCGACTGCTAGCCATCTTAAGCTCAATTTACGCGCTTCCAGCCAGGTAGCAGCTAGCAAAAAGAGCGTTCCCACTAAGAGGGTTTTAATGCCGCTACAAGGCACGTCCACATGAGCGATGCCGTTTTCCAAAACGATAATATCGTAAGAAGAAATAGCCCCAATGTGCAGCAGGGAGAGCAACTGTTCTACTACCTGAGCAGTGAGCACTCGCGCTGGCAAACCTAATGCGCTATTAAACTGACTGTTGAATGGTAAAATACAAGCCAGCAAGCCCGCAACTGGTAAGTTTTTTCGCCAAAAGTTCGGCTTCACCAGTAAGCCGCACAGCCCGTAAGTTCCGAGGATAAATAGCAGGACAGTAATTTGTTTGATATCAATTATGCACTGAAGGGCGATCGAGCAAATACCCGCACCCAACATCAATAGCAGCGGATCTCGCCTCAAAACGAAATTGGGCGAAAATCCCGGCGGACGATCCTCTTCGAGGGATGCGCTAACGGAGTTCCCCGTCGATCGCACTACTAATGCTACAATCAGAAAGCCAATTACTATCTTGTACAGTGTGGGTATCTCAACAAACGAGGATAACAGCCACTTAACAGCCGAGATATTGGCCCAAAACCAAGCAAGCGCCAGCAAAAAAGGAGCCAGCCAAACCAAATTAACCGCAGGATGAGGAGTAACAGAATCTGGAATTGCAGAATCAGTGATATTGGTGCGCTGCATGATACCGCTTGACATTCACGTTGGTGACATCTTAGCTCAGCCAAATTGGTAATGTCTAGACCGATTATTTAAGTTTTGTCAAGCTTCGATTTTCTCTACAGAGAAGCTACCGTTATAATAATTAATTTTATCGGAGGTAAAAATGAGCGAAAAAAGTCCAGGATACAAAATTGTTAGCGATAACCGACAAGCGCGCCATCTCTATGAAATTATAGAGACATACCAAGTGGGAATCGAGTTGAAGGGAACCGAAGTCAAATCTATTCGGGAAGGAAAAGCCAATTTGCGGGACGGATATGGTTTAGTTCGGAACGGCGAACTGTGGCTCATCAACGTTCACATTTCGCCTTGGAGAAGTGCTAGCAACTATTTTAATCACGAACCCCGCCGCACCCGTAAATTGCTGATGCACAAGCAGGAAATTCGCAAATTAATCGGCAAAGTGGAAGAAAAAGGCTTGACTTTAGTGCCGTTAAAAATGTATTTGAAAGGCGGCTGGGTAAAATTAGATATCGGTTTGGGTAAAGGGAAAAAACTGTACGACAAGCGCGAAGATTTGAAGAAACGCGAAGATAAGCGGGATATGGAAAGAGCGATGAAACAATTTTAGTCATTAGTCATTAGTCATTAGTCATTAGTCATTAGTCATTAGTCATTAGTCATTAGTCATTAGTCAACAGTCATTAGTCATTAGTCATTAGTCAACAGTCATTAGTCATTAGTCAGTAGTCAGTAGTCATTAGTCATTAGTCAACAGTCATTAGTCATTAGTCATCAATTCCCCAGTCAACAGTCAACAATTCCCCAGTCATTAGTTATTAGTCATCAGTCATTAGTCATTAGACATCTCCGAAAAATCAACTAAAATCTTTGCTACTCGAAGGTTGAAAGTTAATTTATGGAGATGTTTATTACTCAGGAGTCATTAGTGATTAATGATTGGTAATTGCTGATTAGTGATTGATTATTTTAAATCTAGTTCGGTTAATTACCCATCATAAAATTGTTTGATATCCCCCGTTGAGAATTTTGAGGGCTTTCGTGGTCACTACAAACATAATTAGAGTTATAGCGCTTCTCAAGCGTGGTGAGGTATGGGGGCTTTGTCCTATGCCTATGCCCAATGCCCAATGCGCTATGCCCTATGCCCCAGAACACCTCATGTTACTGAGAAAGGCTATATCTTATCTGATACTTTTAATCCAGACAATCTCCGACAACCTGAGAGAATCCGAATATAGCACACTCATCAGACAGGTCCCAGAGCATGGTGGTATCCCACAAAGCTTTAAGGAAAATCCCTAAAGCGCTACTCAAACTGGGTGTTTTCTAACCACAGTTGGGGCAGTGAAAAATTTTAGAGCCACCTAACTTTTATGGCTCTAACCGTATTTTGCACAAATCAAGGAGGTGTATTCTTCACTGGTTTTGACCAACCTCGAACCGCAAGGATTACAGAGATGCTCTCAAGCGAAAGCTTGAGAGAAGTGAGAGAAAGTCCAAGTCATCATTACTGATGGTTTTATGCAGGCTACTTCAGTCTACACCAATTGTTATGAGTATTACCTACAAGTCTAGGAAAATATCATCCTAGCAATTGCTCCTCATACAGTCGCATACTGTCGATCGACTGACCGCTGAGTAAGTATTATTACTTAGGCAATGGCAACAGTTCTACCTTCTTGCTGCTTGCCGCTTCTTTTTCCTGAAAATATCCGGATGGCTTGTGGAGTCTCATGAATGATTAACCTATGCTCGAATACCTCTGGCTAGTGGGAAAATTACCCAAGCATTCGGCTGTGGACTGACAAACTCTTATGAGAAATGGGCTCAAACCTGAGTCATTTCGTAAGATTATGAGGCCATTAGGGTGGCAATTAAATCTGGCAAAAAAAATATCGCTCAACTCTCAAGTTAAAAAATGCTAAAAATGACACCATTAGCTAACATTTTCAATGCCATGAAAGAGCCAGCAAAAAACCATCACAACTCGAAGTGGGGAGCCTTCTTGCTGATCCTAGCAGTAGGCTTTGGCGGCTGGAAAATTGGGCGGCCGGAACTGGCATCTTTTTTTAATAATATGGCATTTGAAAACTACAAAGCCAATCGATTGGCTGATACTCAACAAGCATATGAGTTAGCGCTCAGGGTAGATCCAAAAAGCCGAACAGCTCTTTACAATTTAGGATGGCTTTGCGAAGAGGTGCAAGATTTAGAGTGCGCCAGAGCAAAATATCTGCAAGCTGCAAAACTCGGTCTGCCTGCTGCTTACAGCAACCTGGCTAGGTTATATATAGTCGATAAAAAAAACTATCCGGCTGCCGTTCACTTCCTGTGGCAAGGTTTGAAATTAGCTGAGGACGATCGAGTAAAATATTCTTTACTCAAAAACTTGGGATGGGCTCGCCTGGAACAGGGTCGATATTCAGAGGCATTGCAACATCTGGATGCAGCGATTAAACTTGATAGTGAAGGGCCAGCAACTTACTGCTTAAAAGCGCAAGTCCTAGAAAAGATGAAAAATACTAAGGCAGCGCTACCGCAGTGGAAAATTTGTCTAAAGTATGCGGATTCTCAAGAATTCGATGAGGATATATGGATAGGGATGGCACGTCAACGATTAAACGAGGAAAAAACAAATAAATGAAACGCACAGTTTTGTTTTCATCAACCATACTGGCAATTATAACGGTACTGGAGCTAAGTCAAGCCTCAACAGCACTCCCAACTCCTTCGACTGTTAACCCTGCCGTTAATGAATCAGTCGAAACGCCGTTCGACTCCAATCAATCGACCTGGCGGCGGTGCACAGATAGAGGTCGTTCTTATCCGTGTCCCAGATTCATCATGCCTTCGGAGAGCGAAGAATAAGAGTTATTTTCAATAAATTTTGTAGAGTGTATCATCACCACTTTACAGCAACAGGTATGTAGTATGTAGTAGTAGTAGTATACAGGGTGCGCCGTCCGCACCTTATAGCATTTGAGATTTGAGATTAAGAATTGAACCCACATTCCGCAGATATTTAGACAAATTTAATAGTTTTAAATTGGGAGGCATAAAGCCATGGAATCAATATATA